>NZ_JAFBEP010000012.1 GCF_016908775.1 Defluviitalea raffinosedens
TATCGGTTATATGACTCCTCAACAGCTTGAAGATGCTTTAAGAAAAACTGCATAAAAATTTGAGTTTTTGTGTCTACTATATTGACATAAATCCAGTTTCCGCCTACCAGTAATGCGAAAAACATCAATATCAACGGCTCGGGCCATGTAGAGACTGTCGTATTGATGTGTGCGTCCAGCGAAGCTGGCAAATGCTAACAGGTGAAAGTCCTGTAGTGGCAAAGGTAGGGCAGCCACTTAGTCAGTAACCAGCGTATGAAGTAATTCATGCGTTGAAGCGTTACGAAATGCTCTGAAAAGAGCAGACAAACTGACGGGTCGTAACATAAAGTGAATACTGCCGCACCGTTATTTACATTCCTGAAAGGGAACAACAGGGAGTCGAGCTGGGACATCAACAGCGAAGACAGCAGACGGTATGAAGAACCCTAAATGCAATACCTAAGAACCCTGCGGTGTAGAGGTAACGACACGTTAGGAAAGTATTTGCCGGAACTGGAGAGAGCCTACTTTGCACAGTAAACTGTAAAGAGGAAGCATATAAGCGGAAGCGAAGTTGCAATGCTGCAAAGAGGCAGTCAGAAGTGCTCATAGTACCAAGGATTGTACAGACAACAAAACTGTACATAGGGAAGGAGCACAACTTTACAAGAGATTATCTCGTGCAGAGGAAGCCTTACATGCAGTCAAGTGGATTATGGGAAAACTGGAACTAACACTACATAGTGAGAAAACAAGGCTTGGTGATATGTATTTCGGAAAAGACAGCTTTGATTTTTTTGGCTTCAATAATAGATTTCAGCGTTTCAGAAACAAAAGCTGGAAGTGGTATTGGACATTACAGCAGGTACCATCCCAAAAGGCTATGAAGAAAATGAGAGCCAACATCAAAGAGGTGTTTGCAAGTCCAATCAAACTGTTGTTGAGCGTGGAGGAAATGGTGAAGCTACTTAATCCTAAAATTATCGGCATGAGAAATTATTATGCCAGACGGTTTGCCAGACCATGGTTATGGAAGATAGATAAGTATATCAATTTCAAATTTACTCGGTGGTACAATCGGAAGAAACAACGCAATTACAGGTTAGGAAATGCGGCCAAGGTCAGAGAATTGACTATGCAGGCAGGATTGGCTAGTATATGCGGCTGAATGCTGAAGGAAGAAGAATATCGGAAAGCCGTATGCGGGAAAACCGCACGTACGGTTTGATGAGGGGGGGTGGCAATCCCACTACTCTACTCTATCGAGGATAAAAAGATGGTGTTGCCAAAAACATTGATTATCGTAATTAAGTGGATTATTGATGTTGAGCTGCTTACCTACAAAGCTGTGCACAGATTGTCGGATGAATAAATACATCCTCTGATATTATTTATGATGAAAGGAGGTTGTTGGATGGATGCTTTAAGAAGTATGAATAATGCATTAGCGTATATTGAAGAGCACTTAACAGAGGAAATTGATTATAGTGAAGTATCTAAAATCGCTTATTGTTCAGAGTATCATTTCAAGCGGATGTTTTCTTTTTTAGCAGGTATAAGTTTATCAGAATATATTCGGAGAAGAAGACTGACGTTGGCTGCACTTGATTTGAAAGATAATAATTTGAGAATAATTGATGTAGCCGTCAAATACGGCTATAATTCGGCTGATTCATTTTCCCGTGCTTTTCATTCCCTGCATGGCATTCTCCCTTCTGAGGCAAGGAGTGAGAATACACAGTTAAAAGCTTATCCTCGAATGACCTTTCAATTATCAATTAAAGGAGGATGCGAAATGAATTATCGTATTGTTGAAAAAGGACCATTTAAGATCGTAGGATTCAAGAAGAGAGTACCAATTAGATTTAATGGTGTGAATCCGGAAATTGCAGAAATGATTGAACTATTAACCCCTGAGGTCATCAAAAAGCTGAAGGTGCTGTCAAATGTAGAACCAACAGGAATTATTAGTGCATCTACGAACTTCTCGAAAGGAAGAATGGAAGAAAAATGTGAATTGGATCATTACATTGGTGTAGCAACCTCAAGTGATGAAACTGCAGAATTTGATGTATTGAAAGTAGAAGACAGTACCTGGGCAGTCTTTGAATCCATTGGGCCCTTCCCGGAAACACTTCAAAATGTGTGGGGTAGGATATACTCAGAGTGGTTTCCATCTTCAGGATACGAGGCGGTTGAAGGTCCTGAAATTTTATGGAATGAGAGTCCAGATACTGGAAATCCAAAGTATCGAAGCGAAATCTGGATTCCAGTAAAGAAAAAAGACTATTAATTACATTAATATTTATTATTTAGGGTACTCCTAGTAAGAGTGCCCTTCTCGTAAATGATACAATTGGTGGATATATTCCCGCCTTCCCGCCTACTGATAGTGCAAAAAGTGGCGATGACGTGTTTCCGACTACCGACAGTGTAAAAGACATCAATTCACCCCGTTCGTTGCATGTGGAGACAGTTGTGAGACTTTCTCGTAAATAAACAGGATTAAGAGAGGTTGTATTTATAAAATATGTGGTTTTGACTACGATTTGCCAATGCAGAAGTTATGTCATTGGCAAATTTTTTTATTATCAATCCTTTGTAAACTATTTGCCTTGACATAGCTTTCATTGCATGACTATAGGGATCTAGTGTTGTAAATATTTAGTAAGTTTATTGCGGCGGCAGAGTTTTGGTCTTGTTCCCTATTTTGAAGTGATTCTATTCGTAGTTTGGCATGCAATATCGTAAAAAATAGTGTATATTAAATTTTCAGGGCAATAAACTTGATTTCACTAGACGTATCATAATGGTGATTGATCACGTTATGAAATCTCACAACGATATCCTGGAATGGTATCTCGTTACTGGTTTAAGACTTTATCTCAATGTCTTACCTGATCTAGAGAGAAAAGCATTTGAAAGTGAACTGATAGAAATTCTAGTTCAAAGATATTCCATGCAAAAAACGGGGATATTATTTTTAGATTTCCAAGATTCTTTTTTATAGCATATTCGAAAAAGACAAACCGTTAAAATGCTTATCGCTAAAAAGGCATACAACAGAATTTTATTCCATAAGAACTGATAATGGACATTTTCTTTGTTATGATGTTATGACAAAGCCTAAACAGAAATAAGGAACAGATTAAAGAGAAATTCAAGTAGTTTAACGGATTAATTTCATAAATGTATTCTTGTGTAAAAAATAATAGTATTTGAAAATTTATTGATTTTATATCACTTAAATGGTAAAATACAATATGGAAGAAGTATACAGTATCCAATTTTATTATGGTTGATTAAAAACATTAACAAAAAGCCATAGAATAATATTGTGGAAGACAAGATTTAAAAATTAATAATGTTGTATGAAAAGATTGCGGGGGGACTCGTAAGAGTTGAGAAGGTAAAACCTGACCCTTTGAACCTGTCAGTTAACACTGTCGTAGGGAAGCAATGAATTGTTAGATTAATGATGAAATGCGTTCCTTATGAAGGAGCGCTTTTTTTATTACATAGGAAATTCTGTGGAATTTCCTATGTCAAAAAAGCTCTGCGGCAGAATATAGCCTCTCACATATTGTATTTTGTTGATTTTACCGAACGCGTTCGGTGCGAGTGGTTCACAAGCGCAACTCTTATATGCGAAATAATTCTTGCAAAGGCCCCAATTTTCTTATTTTATCTGTATAACACAGTTGTTTTTTGACTAACAATTTTTTGAAGAAACAGTAAGAAAGATGGTGATGCAGTCTATATTCGTAAAATGCTATGAAATCATAGAAAGGAAGAGGAGAAAATGACAAAAGAGGAGATTCAAAATCAGATTGCCCAGACAGTGGAAACTGTAAAAAAGACTAACCCTATGGTAGGTTCCATTACCAATATGGTAACCATTAATCTCGTAGCCAATGCACAACTGGCTGTCGGAGGTTCTGCTGCTATGGTGTATCTGCCTGAAGAAGGAGAAGTTTTGGCTAAATCTGGTCAAGCTATGTATATCAATGTGGGGACACTTTTACCCATTCATGAGGAAATATTACCTTATGTAGCAAAAACTTTACGAGATACTTTCAGATACAATTTCTTGATGAACTTTATAAAGCAAGTGCAGCAGATATAGCCAATAATCCATTTGAAATAGAGGAGGTTTAATGTATGAATACTTTAATTGCAGTGGCCATTGCGCCTTTTGGCATTGGAGATGAACTTTCATCTGAAGTTGCAGAAGTGGTGAAAGTGATTCGAGAGTCGGGATTGCCAAACAGAACCACTTCCATGTTTACGGAAATAGAAGGTCCCTGGGATGAGGTGATGCAGGTGGTGAAAGATGCAACCTTTGCACTGGCAAATAAAGGCATCCGAACGGAAGTGGTGTTAAAGGCAGATATTCGTCCAGGATTTACTAACATGATGAACAGAAAGGTTCAAAAACTCAATGAAATTTTAGGAGAAGAAAATTAGTATTCGCATAAATTCAGTCTTTTAGGGGGATAGATGGAAGTGAGAGAATATTCAACTCAGATGGAAGCCGCAAGAAAAGGAATCATTACAGAAGAACTAAAAAAAGTAGCTGAAAAAGAACTGATGACCGTTGAGGAACTGATGCCATTAGTTGCAGCAGGAAAAGTAGTAATATGTGCAAATAAAAATCATAAATGCCTTGATCCGCAGGGTGTAGGTTCAATGCTAAAAACTAAGATAAATGTGAATTTAGGCGTTTCGAAAGATTACAAAGACTACGATATGGAAATGAAAAAAGTGATGGAAGCTGTCAATATGGGCGTCCATTCAATCATGGATTTGTCTTCCCACGGAGATACCATTCCTTTTCGAAGGAAGTTGATTGCAGAATGCCCGGTTATGATAGGAACTGTACCAGTATATGATTCCGTTATCCATTATCAGAGAGACCTGGCCACCCTTACAGCAAAAGATTTTATTGATGTCATAAGGCTCCATGCTGAAGATGGAGTGGATTTTATCACTTTGCACTGTGGGATTACAAGAAAAACGATAGAACAGATCAAGGAGCATAAAAGAAAAATGAATATCGTATCCAGAGGAGGTTCTCTTGTATTTGCATGGATGTGCATGACAGGTGAAGAGAATCCTTTTTATGAGTATTATGATGAAATCTTGGATATATGCCGTGAATATGATGTGACGATATCCTTAGGAGATGCTTGTAGACCGGGATGTCTTGCCGATGCGTCGGATGTATGTCAGATTGAAGAACTTGTAAGACTTGGAGAGCTTACAAAAAGAGCCTGGGAAAAAGATGTACAGGTTATGATTGAAGGACCAGGACATATGCCGATCGACCAAATAGAAGCCAATATGAAAATACAACAGACGATTTGCAACGGAGCACCTTTCTATGTGTTAGGTCCATTGGTAACGGATATTGCCCCTGGATATGATCACATCACGGCTGCGATTGGTGGCGCCATTGCAGCTTCAGCCGGTGCGGCTTTCTTGTGCTATGTGACTCCTGCAGAACACTTAGCATTACCAAATTTAGAAGATGTAAAGCAAGGGATTATTGCTATGAAAATAGCAGCCCATGCAGCAGACATCGCAAAAGGGGTAAGAGGAGCACGGCAGATTGATGACAGAATGGCAGAAGCAAGAAGAAGCTTTGACTGGGAAGCCCAGTGGGAATGTGCGATAGATCCTGAAACTGCAAAAAGAATCCGTGAAGAAAGGAAGCCAGAGTTCGAAGATACATGTTCCATGTGTGGAAAATTTTGTGCAGTAAGAAGTATGAACAAGGCACTGGCAGGCGAACATATCGATATTTTGTGATTGAGTCCTGGCTAGTGAATTATTAAGTTAACATGATAATTTGAAGAATAAAATTTTTCCAATAAAATAGTGATGGCTGATTGCCAGTATTTCTATTCTGTATTTGAATATAAATACCTTCTGTTTATTAAATCAAAGTGATTTATAACAGGAGGTATTTTTTGCGCAAATATCAATTCAGCATTATTTCTATACTAAATAAATTGATTATTGATAAACTTCTTTTTTTATGTATAATGGTGTATATACACATATAAATACATATGTAAACATACATATAAATATGTAAATATGGATTAAATTCTAAATTCAACTTACAGCTAAGATTTTAATTACCCCCTTCGCCTGATCAGATTAAAAGACTATTAAATCTAAAAATGTAAATTAGGCGGCAAGGTTTATGATGAGAGGAAGAAATACCATGGATACTCAGGAAATGATTAATGAAATCAATAAACTCAAAAGAGAAAAAAAGGCTATCATACTTGCTCACAATTATCAAGCACCAGAAGTTCAAGATATAGCAGATTTTGTTGGGGATTCACTGGGACTTAGCAGAAGAGCTGCCAATACCGATGCGGATATTATCGTTTTTTGTGGTGTACATTTTATGGCAGAAAGTGCAAAGATTTTTTCACCGGATAAAAAAGTTCTTTTGCCGGCATATGATGCAGGATGTCCTATGGCTGATATGATTGATGCGGATCAGCTAAGAGTATTGAAGAAAAAATACCCCAATGTTCCGGTGGTATGTTATATTAATTCTTCTGCGGAAGTTAAAGCAGAAAGTGATATATGCTGTACTTCAGCCAATGCAGTAAAAGTGGTTCAATCCATTGACAGTGATAAAGTTTTATTCGTACCAGATCAAAACTTAGGGAATTATGTAGCGAAACAGATACCCCAAAAGGATGTCATATGTTGGGAAGGATTTTGCATAACCCATCATAAAGTAAAGTGCAATGTATTGGATATGGTTAGAAAGCATAGAAGCAATACAAAGATATTAGTCCACCCGGAATGTAATCCGGATGTAGTTGCAAAAGCAGATTTTGTAGGAAGTACATCTCAAATCATACAATATGTAGAAGAGTCGGATGAAAAGGAATTTGTTATAGGAACTGAGATGGGTGTACTTCATTCTTTAGAAAAGCAGAATCCTGATAAAAAGTTTTACTTGCTTTCCCCGTCGTTGATATGCGTTAACATGAAAAAAACGCGATTGGAAGATGTGTATAGAGCATTAAAAGACGAAATTTATGAAATCGAAGTCGACAAAGATATTATGGCAGCAGCTAAAAACTCTCTTGAAAGGATGCTGAAAGTATCTTAAGGAGTATAGAAGAATGAAGAGAAGGTATCTTGCAAATTTTAACCTGGATAAAATAAAAAGAGAATACTGTGATGTGCTCATCATAGGTAGCGGAGTAGCCGGCCTTTATACATCCATCAATATAGATCCTAAATATCGTGTAATCGTTTTATCAAAGGATATGATTAATGAAAATAACAGTAATTTAGCTCAAGGGGGCATAGCTGCCAGTATCAGTCCCGAAGACAGTATGCTCCTTCATTTTGAAGATACAATAAAGGCAGGCAATAACTATAATGATAAAAAATCTGTACAAATACTGGTGGAAGAAGCTTTAGAAAATGTCAAAAAGCTTATGGATATGGGCGTCCAGTTTGATAAAGATGAAAAGGGAAATATAAAATTAACCAGAGAAGGAGGACATTCAAAAAACAGAATTTTTCACTATCAGGACAGAACCGGGAAAGAAGTCATGAGGGGTTTGACCAAAGAAGCATTAAAGAGAGAAAATATTATCATTAGGGGAAATCAACTTGCCATAGATCTGTTGACACTGGACTTTAAATGCTTAGGTGCTTTAGTTAAAAATGGGGCAGAAACCTATGCAATACTGTCTAAGGCCGTTGTTTTAGCTACTGGAGGGATAGGACAAGTTTATAACTATACAACGAATTCAGTGATTGCTACAGGGGATGGCATTGCTATGGCTTACAGAGCAGGAGCAGAGATCATCGATATGGAGTTTGTACAATTCCATCCAACTGTATTATACAGCCCCAATGATCATAAAAGATTTTTGATTTCAGAAGCTGTAAGGGGAGAAGGAGCTGTACTCAGAAATAATAAAAAAGAGGCATTTATGGGTAAATATCATAAACTTAAAGACTTGGCCCCCAGGGATATTGTTTCCAGAAGCATTTTTAATGAAATGATCAAAGAAAATACTCCTTATGTTTATCTGGATATAACCCATAAGGATGCAGATTTTATTAAAAACAGATTTCCAAGTATCTACCAGGTTTGCTTGTCTAAAGGGATTGATATGACCAAAGACTATATTCCTGTCTGTCCGGCACAGCATTACCTCATGGGAGGCGTAAGAACAGATTATTTTGGAAGGACGAGTATTGAGAGACTGTATGCCTGTGGAGAGACTGCTTGTACGAAGGTTCATGGAGCCAATAGGCTGGCAAGCAATTCTCTGTTAGAAGGTCTGGTATTTGGGAAAAGAGCAGCAGAAGACATAAATCAAACCATAAATAAATTAAAAATAGAAGAGCCTTTGATTAAAAATGACGAAGTTTATGAATCCATAGACCAAAATGAAATTCAGGAAATTAAAACGAAAGTCAGAGAAACAATGGGAAGAAATGCTTTTATTTTTAGAAGCAAAGAAGGATTATATGCAGCCTTATATATGATGAAGGAAGTATTAAACCGGTTACAAGCTTGCAGTGAAGACAGCAAGGCATTTTATGAATGTTTTAATATTGCAACAGTTGCGTATTTGATTATTCAGGCTGCTTTAAGCAGGGAAGAAAGTATAGGCAGTCATATGATGATAAATAGGGAGGAATCTAAATGCTTAATTGGATTTTAGTGGATGAAATCATAAAGAATGGATTAAAGGAGGACATTAATAACATTGATATAACGACAGACACTTTAATAGATGATGAAAGTAAGTCAGCAGCACAGCTGCTAGCTAAAGAAGAAGGGGTTATAGCAGGACTTAATGTCTTTGAAAGAGTATTTAAGATATTAGATCAAGATGTAGTGGTTAAATTTAATGTTAAAGATGGAGATAAAGTTGACAAAGGTACTGTGATTGCCCGAATAGAGGGAAGCACTAAAGCCATTCTTAAAGGGGAAAGACTTGCCCTTAATCTGCTTCAAAGAATGTCAGGCATAGCTACTGTATCCAGGAAATACAGCGATATTGTTAAAAATTTTCCTGTAAGAATAGTGGATACCAGGAAAACGACTCCTGGACTTAGAATTCTTGAAAAATACGCTGTGAGAGTTGGAGGGGCTTATAATCATAGATTCAATCTGTCAGAATCGGTTTTGATTAAGGATAACCATATTGTTGCAGCAGGTGGAATTAAAGAAGCGATCCATAATGTTAAGGGGAAAATATCTCATACGATTAAAGTTGAAATTGAAGTTGAAACCATAGAAGGACTTAAAGAAGCCATTGAAGCTGGAGCAGATATGGTTTTACTTGACAATATGAGCCTTGAAGAGATGAAGAAGGCAGTTGAAATAGGCAAAGGAAAAGTTATTCTGGAAGCATCCGGAGGAATTACCCTCGATGATTTGGTTGATGTTGCCAAGACCGGTGTTGATATTATATCCGTTGGGGCATTAACCCATTCTGTAAAGGCTATGGATATAAGCTTAAAATTTATAAGTTAATGATATTATTTTTTCCATATGTGAATCCAAACATCTCCTGTTGATATCAGTATATAACAGGAGATGTTTATTTCTTTTATAGAATTAAATAAATAAGAATAAGTATTGTTTGTATAATTATGAATATTTTATTTTTTTATTGTATATATGTTGGAAAAATGATATAATCAGGAAGAGAGATGGAAGGTCATTTGTAATAAGTCCTTTAATTTTTCTAATATTTTAATACTTTTTATGGAATGTCTTTACTAAAACAAGTAAAGGTTCTTTTTCTACAAAGATATGCAAGAGATATTAAAAGTGAGTAGAAAATTAATTCAAAAAATATTAAGTTGTTTAGGGAGCAGACATATGGAAAAGAAAGAAAAAATTTTTGCTTTTACAGAAATAATGCTTGTAGTCATATGGATATTATGGGCGGCAGACCTTGATTGGACAAAGAAGTCAATTCTTGATTATTTAATTATAGCATTAATTCCAGTTAATATAATTTTGTGGATTATCAAGGCTGTATTGATTATTAAGAGAAATAGACTTATAGAAGAAAGGGATAAAAGCCTAAAAAGTATGGGATGAATAAATGGTATTTATTAGTCTGTATTTCGGTAGAGTTAGCTCTTGTTGATGTTAGTTTACAACAGGAGTTTTTTTATGTGAAGAAAGGTGTAAGTGTTTAGTGAATACTTACAACATTTATACTTTTTCCATGATGCAAAGCGATTTTGGAAAATCATCAGACCAGTACGGAAAAACTGTAGATAAAATAGAAACATAAGGTAAAAAAGGAATGAGTAAAGCTTGATTAGAAAAGACTTATTTTTCTTATAGACTTAGTAAGGAAGTTTATAGTAAAATATTAAAAAAGATTTCAGGTATGAGATAAAGTTCGAAAACCAATAAAAAAGTTGTGAAAAATATGGGGGGATCACGTGCTCAAGCAAAGGCTAAGAGGCAAAGTGTCTATTATTTCTAGTTATGTTGAAATCTACATAAGTCTAATTATTTTAGTCGGGATTGTCATTTTATCAATAGGGTTAGTACAAGATTTGTTTCAAATGGTTCAATCATTTTGCAATGGGGCTACACTATTAAGTACGGAAGATTTTTTGAATCATGCACTCCAGTTGATTATTGGGGTTGAATTTATCAAGATGTTGGCAAAGCATACGCCAGGAAGTGCTGTTGATGTATTATTATTTGCTGTTGCCAGAAAGTTAGTAACGAACCATGGATCTATGTTGGATGTGCTTATTGGTGTTTTGGCAATAGCCATATTATTTGCTGTTCGAAAGTATCTTAGTTCTTATACTTATAAAAGCAGCAAAGGGATACTGGTAAATGGTGGAGTTTCTGTAATGGATATCAATAGTAAGATGGGCTTAAATATTCCAACTGATTTAGGACATACCGTTGCAGGTATTGTTGCAAATTATGCAGAACAGCATGAGGAAAGAGTTAAGCCTGGTTATGAAGTAGAATTATCGAATCTAAAGTTAGTAGTCTATTCTATGGATGAAGATTTAATTAAGCAGGTAGAGATTATAAAAATGAATAACTAAGTTTAGGTGTAAGTTGATTAAATAATGATACCTATTTTCATAAATTTCATATTGTTACGTAGGCGCCTTCTGTTTGCATGGCTTGCAACAGGAGGTATTTTTTTGGAACAAGTATAGAATGGTGTCAAATGGAGAAACTTATCATGTTCTTTAAGAAAGAGTAAATAAATGTGAAGACAGTGATATTTATAAAATATTTTACTGAGATGAGAATAAATGTAACAAAAATCAAAAAATAAAAAATTTTATTGAGAATCGGGAATGGATTAAGTATAATAGATTTAAGTATTTTCAATATAAATATTGAGAGTACTCAAGCTAAGTCAGAAAATTATTATCATTTTATAAAAAACATAGGAGGATGGATAAGATGTTAAATCCCGAGATAGTTAAACTTTTAAATGAACAAATCAATAAAGAGTTTTTTTCTGCTTATCTGTATATGGATATGGCAAATTATTATGCGGATCAAGGTTTGAATGGTTTTGAAAACTGGTTTTTTGTTCAAACACAGGAAGAAAGAGATCACGCATTATTGTTTAGACAATATCTTTTAAATAATGGTGAAAAAGTTGTTTTAACAGAAATCGCTGCTCCAAATGAAAAGTATGAGAACTTTAGAGAGCCTTTGGCAAAAGCTTTGGAACATGAGCAGTATGTAACCGCTTCCATTAATAAAATATATGAAGCTGCTTTTAAAATCAATGATTTCAGAACAATGCAGTTCCTTGACTGGTTTATTAAGGAGCAAGGGGAAGAAGAAAAAAATGCGGATGATAATATCAAAAAGTACGATCTTTTTGCCGGAGACCCAAAAGGCTTATATATGCTGGACAATGAATTGAAAGCCAGAGTATATACGGCGCCTTCTTTAGTATTGGATTAATTTCACATTTCTTAAGTTATATTGCACCTTCTGTTGATTCTAAATTACAGCAGGAGGTGTTTTTTTATTTTCTTGAATTTTTGCAATCATGAACTTATAATAAATACTAACATGTAGAAATTCCTGAAATTATATAAATTTATATGCCAGATTGCAGGTGATATGATGTTAACATATGATTTTGAAAATGTGAAAGAACCGCTCTATGAATATATTTATAAATGTATAAAATCTGACATCGTATCTGGAAACCTGAAACCAGGAGAAAAGCTTCCCTCCAAAAGGACTTTTGCCCATAACAATGGGATTAGTACCATTACCATTCAAAATGCATATGATCAGTTAATCAGTGAAGGATATGTATACAGCTTACCGAAGAAAGGATATTTTGTAGCAGATATTGATGTCAGGACAAGCACACCCAAAGAAGCAAAGATTACATTGGATATTAAATTACCAGAAGAAAAGGCAGTATATGATATTGATTTGTCCAATAATGAAATTAATCCTGATAACTTTCCTTTTTCCATTTGGGCAAAACTATCCAGAGAAATCATATCCAATAAGAAAAAAGAATTGATGGAAGCATCTCCTACCGGAGGGAAATATGAAGTCAGGGCTGCGATCGCAGAACATTTGAAATCATTCAGAGGAATGCTAGTAGATCCGAACCAAATCGTAATAGGTGCTGGAACGGAATATTTATATGGGTTAATAATACAACTTCTGGGAAAAGATAAAAGTTATTGTATAGAAAATCCAGGCTATAAAAAGCTTCTTCAAATATATAAGCAGTACAATATCGAATGTAAATTTGCAGATATGGATGATATGGGTATTACTGTTGATGGACTAAAAAAATCAGGGGCAGAAGTGGTGCATATTAGCCCTAATCATCATTTTCCTACAGGAATTACGATGCCAGCAAGCAGAAGATATGAAGTACTGGCCTGGGCCAATGAAAAAGATGACCGATACATCATTGAAGACGATTATGACAGCGAATTTAGGTATAATGGAAAGCCAATCCCAACACTTTTTAGCATAGATGCCTGTGAAAAAGTAATTTATATGAATACATTTTCTAAGTCTCTCACGTCAACCATGCGTATCAGTTATATGGTATTGCCTGTGCATCTTGCTAATAGATTTTATGAACAGTTATCCTTTTATTCCTGTACAGTTTCTAATTTCGAGCAATATACATTGGCAGCATTGATCAACAAGGGTTATTTTGAAAAACATATCAACAGAATGAGGCTTCATTACACAAGGCAAAGAAAGTTGATCATAGACACGATAATGAAAAGCAAACTCGGGAAGAAGTGTGAAATCATAGAAAATGATTCTGGATTACATTTTTTGATTAAGCTCTATACCCATTTATCCGATCAGGAGGTTACAAACAGATTAAAGAAAAAAGGTATTCAAATGAAAGCTTTATCTGAATATTATCTGGAACCAGAGAAAAGCAAGCCCCATTATTTCATTATCAATTATTCTAATATTGATATAAGTAAAATCTCTGAGGCTTGTGAGACAATTTATTCTATTTTAGAATGATGGATAAAGATTTACAGACATTTATAATCAAGTGAATTTATTTAGTTGATAAAACCCTTGATATGTTTTGACAAAACATATCGGGGGTTTGTTTTTGTGGTAGAAATTTATTGGTTTGAAATTAAAACTTTTTAGCGTACATAGACGTCTTAAAAGTGTAAAACAATTAGATATGTATCTAAAACAAAAGAGGAGGAGGGAACTTGGCACTATTTAAGAAAGAACGGTTAGAAGATCAAATTGCCGAATGTGCTGAACAGTATAAGGAAAATTACTACCGATTGGCATACAGTTATGTGAAAAATGTGGATGATGCTTTAGATATTGTACAGGAATCTGTATATAAGGCAATTTACTCAGGTAAGTCATTAAAAAACCAAGATTACATAAAAACCTGGATTTATAAGATTGTAGTGAATACATCTCTGGATTTTCTGCGCAAGCAAAAGAAAAATATTGTAGTTGATGAAGAGCTTTTAGAAAGTTTTGATTTTGGTGCAATAGACGATTATGAGGATTTTGATTTGCAAAAAGCCTTGGATAACTTGCCCTTTAAATACCGTACAGTAGTTACATTAAGGTATTTTGAAGATATGAAAATCAATGAGATAGCAGAAATTCTCAATGAGAATACCAATACAGTAAAGACCAGGCTCTATAAGTCTCTTGAAATGCTGCGTATAAAGATAAGTGATGAGGAGGTTTAGTATGGAAGATAAAAATCTGCAACTTCTTAAAGAAAGGTATTTGAAAACACCTATTCCTGAAGAATTAGATTCTATGGTAAATAAAGCATTGGAAGAGGGGAGAAGATACACAATGAAAAGAAGAAATATATTTAAAAGAACGGGGGTAGTAGCAGCATCCATTGCTATTTTTGCTGCTGTACTTACGGTGGGGATTAATAGCAGCCCTACTTTTGCTTCTACCCTGATAAAGGTTCCGTTTGTAGGAAATATAGTGAAAGTCCTGAACTTTAGAGAGTATATTGTCAATGAAGATGGGTTCAATGCAGATATAAAAGTGCCTGCTGTTGAAGGTTTAGAAAATACGGAATTAGAAAGCAGCCTAAATGAAAAGTATCTTGCTGAAAACAAAAAGCTGTATGAAGAGTTTATGGCGGAAATGGAAAAAATGAAACAAGAGGGTGTCGGTCATCTCGGTGTAGACAGTGGATATGTTGTGAAGACCGATACAGACAGGATCCTATCTATAGGCCGTTATGTTGTCAATACGGCAGGTTCTTCTTCAACCATTTTTAAATACGATACTATCGATAAACAAGAAGGAATACTAATTACCTTACCAAGTTTGTTTAAAGGCTCTAGTTATGTAGAAATTATCAGTGAAAACATAAAGCAACAAATGCTGGAGCAGATGAAAGCAGACGAAAGTATAATTTACTGGGTGGATATGGAGGGAGAAGAAGATACAGCCAAAGCTTTTGAAAAAATATCACCTGCTCAGAATTTCTATATTAACGAAGAAGGAAAATTAGTCATTTCATTTGATGAATATGAAGTAGCACCGGGATATATGGGCGTTCAGGAGTTCATTATTCCAACTGAAGTAATATCTGATATTCTGGTGAGTAATACGTATATAAAGTGAGATTAAGGGTAATTATTAAAAAATAACAGAAATGGTATTGAAGAATTTTAATAAAACGATATTATTAATGATATGGAAAAGAATTTCTATTTTTGATAAGAGGTAGATTGAACAGAAAGGAATATGAGTGGTTATGCCAAAGATGCCAGTTATTTTTGTAGGACATGGGTCGCCTATGAATGCCATTGAAGATAATGAATATTCAAGAACCTGGAAAAGTATTGCAGAAAGGATACCAAAGCCAGAAGCAATCCTGTCCATATCCGCCCATTGGTTTACAAAAGGCACCAAGATTATGAATGAGAAATCTCCAAAAACGATCTATGATATGTATGGTTTTCCTGAAGAATTGTATGAAGTGAAATACAATCCACCAGGTTCTCCTAAATTAGCCAAGTTCGTGAAAGAACTTATTTCAAAGGAAGCGGAATATGACAACTCCTGGGGAATCGACCATGGAACCTGGTCCGTATTGGTTCATATGTATCCGGACAGAGACATCCCTGTAATCCAAATGAGTGTGGACGCTTATGCGCCTCCTGAGGTTCATTATCAAATAGGGCAAGAATTAAGGATTTTAAGAGAACAAGGGGTTTTAATTTTCGGTACAGGGAATATCGTTCACAATTTAAGACTGGTGGATTGGCATATGGGAAGCAAGGGTTTTGACTGGGCCTATGAGTTTGATGAGTATATATATGAAAATATCATAAATAAAAATCATGATAACATTATTAAATTCAAAGAAATGTACCCTGCCGCAAAACATGCCGTACCCACTCCGGATCATTTCTATCCTTTACTCTATGCTCTCGGAGCTTCCGAGGAAGAAGACAAGATTACAGTTTTTAATCAATCCTGCGAACTCGGTTCTTTAACCATGACAAGTTATCTTTGGGAATCATAAAATATCACCTCCTGTTGATGATTTATAACAGGAGGTGTTTTTATGAAATTATATCCTTTACGAAAAAACTAAAAACTTTCTTATTTATTTACTAAGTTGCTGAACAACTATGTCTGTTGATTTATCAGAATACCTGCAGATACAAAAGTATATATCTTTATAAATTGATTTTTTTGAATTTAAAAATCAAAGGAATAAAAGTGAAAAATATGGAAAAGATTTAGTTAGTAATAAATAGGAGGGATATAAAGATGAAAATTACACCGAATCTTGTCATTGCTGATTTAGAAGAATATCTGCGATTATTTCATATTTCATTGTCAAAACAAGCCAGGCGAACTTTACTTGACATAGAAGAATTTGCATACAGATGTGATCATTGTGTTAATGTGAATCTTTTTTTTAGTAAAATTATAAGGAACTATGATACAGTTCGGAATATACTAATGGATCGGGGAATTAATCCTAATCTGGCAGCATTGATTTTAGAAAAAAGCTATTATGACACCATAGAGGATACGATAAAATACAGAGAAGTGAATTTTAGTTATTCCCAAATGTATATGAGAAGAGACAATCCTAAAACGGATATTATAGACAGGGCATTGGAATATTGTGTGCTGGAAAACAGGGATATTCTGGAGAATAAAGATTTACTTCTGGCTAGTATGGATTATTTTGAAGAGTCTATTGCTCAGGATCATGGTTATAGGAAGGATAAAACATTAGATGAATCTCCTGTCACATTATCCCATGTATACGGACGTTATAATGAAAATCTTTGGATTGAATTTGACGAGATTAGAAAAAGATTGCAAAACTCTAAAGCATTAGAAGAGAATATAGAACTTGACAGAAACGATATCAATATATTTCTTCATTATGATCACAATTCATTACATAACAGTTCAACCCATACTGCATAATGGAGTTAGTTGCCCAAATTAGTCCATATTAATATAAAATACCTCCTGTTAAAAAGCGTATAACAGGAGGTATTTTATATTAATATGGCTAAAAAGTTTTTCTTTCTTTTCCTTGCTCGCTTAAGCAGAGCAAAAGATTGATTCCAGGCGGATCTCCCTGATAATTTAGTATCCTGATGAGCAGTGATTTCATATCAGTTGAATGTATGACGGTGTCTTGTCTAATGACTTTTACCAAGTCTGGCTTGTTAAAGCGTTTGATGATTACTTTAAGTTCTATTGCTGAAGATAAACGGGGTCCAATTTCAAAAAATCCACTTACAGGAATTGTTGACTGCCACAGAAGGAAGTCTTCGTTCTCTGGAAGATTCCTGTATGTTGCAGGCAATTCGCATTGTAAGAATTCCGGACAACATGGACTATGGCACTTGGAATGTGCGTCTAATAGTTCCTGGAAGCAATGTCTGAATAGAATTCTTGAGGGGGGGTTTTGGACGAAAGCCTCAATTCTTTTAGTATAATTTCCGGTAAATGCAAAGGATTGGCCAGGTTGTAGAGTTCTTGTGATTGTTTTTCCATTATATAAGAGAATCCTAATGGTTGTGATGGCAGCGCTCTGATTGCCGTCAAAAGTAAATGTCCCTTTTATTGGCACATAACTTTCCCATACTTTACCGGAGTTTTCTATAATAAATCCACCATCACATTCTAAGGGGCTGGGACAACATAATTTTGAAAAGTCTTTTAGTATTTGCAGTGGCATAGTTTTTCATCCCCTTTCAATGGCAATTGCTCTTGCATACATATTTCTGTTATTACAGATCCTGTTCCTGATTCTGAGTGTACTTTTACATAAACGTTTTTGATGTAATCCACAACCAATATTCTGGGGACATTAACAGGAATCGTTTCTGTGATTGATTTTTTATCGTATCGTTCTATAATAATTTCTGCAGATTCACCGGCAGTCAAAGATATTTCTATCATTGCTTTTACAGGAAATCCTGCATGCCATAGCTGGTATTTTTGATTGTTTTCGATATTTTGGGCTTCTACAGATAAAAATTGACAGAAAAGTGGTTGAGGACAACAAGTGTTGTTTTTATTGTGTTTAATGATATTTTGTGTGCAGGATTCAAAGTCTACTAAACCTCTTGCTGTTGGATCTTGGCTGGAGAATCGTACATTGACTGATATAATTCCCTCATCCGTGATCATAAATCCTTCATTGGGTTTTAGAGTTTGTGTACCGATGCAGCCATCTTTATATCGGAATTTTACAGTCATATCTGCATCGGTTTCGGAGACATTGCGTATCGAAAATGTTCCTTTGATAGGCTCAGTTGATTCCCATAAAACAATGTCTCTGTTTAAAGGCAACTCTACAGGGTTCGTTATGAGAAGATTAGCATCTGTTTCACATCTTACTGGTTCAGGACAGCAATCGGTTTTTTTACTGTCAAGGCTTTCACTTCCAATATCCTTATGGAGCGCCTGATCCTGTATACAAAGGACTAGTCTAATTGCATTATCGCCAGGGTCACCATTGTTTAGTTGAACGAATACGCCTTCTATATCTGCAGTTCTTACAGTAAAGATTCTTTCTCCTGCAATTGTTCTTGTGATGTCTGGTTTTCCATAACGTTTAATGACTACTTGTGCTCTTTGCTGCGGTTGACCTTCTATTGAAAATAGTATTTCACCGTCTACAGGGATTTTAGAAAGCCATATAGGGATATTTTGACCTTGAGGATTATTTAAGGATTCCACTCTCAGAAAATCACAATGAAGGGATTTTGGACAGCAGACAGATTTTCTTGGAGGTATATCCTGTACACAATATTGGAACAGCATTTCTCCAGCTTCTGTAGGGGATTGATTTAATCTTATGGTGATTTTTTTTACATCTTTTGAGGTGATTGCAAAACCTCCACCAGGTAGCAAAGTTTTTTGTAGTGCATTATTATGAGCAAACTTTATATTTACTGTTAAAGCTTCGAGGTAAAAGTTAGTTATGGAATATGTTCCTTTTACAGGCATATCAGATTCCCATATTTTTAAATTTTGGAGAGGCGGTATCGCATTAACGAAAAAGCTGTTTTCACATTTAAGAGGTTGATCACAGCATGAAATTTGATTTTCTTCCTGATGGCATAATCGAATTTGAACGAAAGAATTGGATGAGTTGATTTCCGAAGAAGTGACAGTTAATTTATTAATGTCATCAACAGAGATTATGAAGAATAATTCGGACTCATTGCCTGTACTCCCGTTTAAGGGAATCGTTCTTACAATATCAGGTTTATTAAAACGTTCAATTTCAATTGTAGCAGATGGTTGATCTGATGGATTGAATTCAGAATCGAAAATAAATTCCAGGACACCTTTAACAGGAAAGAAAGTCTCCCATGTAAATAAGGGTTCTGCGGTCCATTGTACGATATCAATATCCAGTTCATCGCATGTAAGGACAGGAGAACAGCACTTTTCTCCAATTGATTCTGCATTTGTGGTGTCCAGATTACAATACCTGAATTCAATTAAGGCAGTTTGATCTGCTGGGCCATTTGTTACTTGAACACTTACTTCAATGACTTGGTTGATTGTGAGAGCATAGGCTGTTCCACGCTGAACAGTCCTTGAAATGATTGTTCCATTAGCTTGCTTAATCTCGAAAATAGCAATGGTCCCTGGAGGCGTTAGTCCTGTGTTTAATCTTAAAAAAAAGGTTCCTTTGATGGGCTCTGTTGATTTCCAGAGGGTTACGGGATCATTCATGTTTAAACTCGCAGTAAATCCTTCACTGCACATCATTGGTTCTGGACAGCAATTTTTTCGTGTGACTTCTGTTGTTAAAAGTTGCAGTGCCATAATTTTCACCTCTTTTCATTGTTTCTAATATCAATATATGTCGAACAGGTAAAATTGGACATATATTTTTGGGTTTTATTAAGAGTTAAGGTACTAATTTGCATAAATCTTTCAAGAATATAGATGTTTCTGTTGACCACAATTGATAAGGGAGTTTGCTGTTGTTTTCCTACATAAGCATTTGGAGATTTATGAGTAAAAAGGTAATATAGATTTTAGTTGTGGAATTATAAAATTTATGATAAATATGATGTTATAGGGTTTTAAAAGTTATAGTTATGCAAATTTAGAGGTGATTATATGGCGAGTATAAAAGATGTTGCGAAATTAGCAGGTGTCGGAGTGGGAACAGTATCAAGAGTAATTAATAACAATCAATCTGTTAGTGAAGCAACTCGTGAAAAAGTAAAATGGGCAATTGAGCAATTAGACTATGTACCCAATGAAGTCGCTAGAAACTTTAAAAAGCAATCGAGCCAACTAGTTGGAATGATGATTCCTACGATCGCTCACCCTTATTTTTCTAAACTGGTTTTCTATGTGGAAAGTGAATTGTATAAACATGGTTATAAACTCTTGATATGTAATTCAGAAACTGAGAAAGAGAAAGAACTGCAATATATAGAAATGCTTAAGATGAATCAGGTGGCAGGGATCATCGTCATTTCTTATCATGATTTTTACAATAAAATTAAGATAGATTTTCCTGTTATAACTATAGATCGCTATATCTCCTCTGAAATTCCACATGTCACTGCAGACAACTACATGGGTGGAACACTTGCAACAGAAGCTCTTATTAAAGGTGGCTGCAAAAAACTCGGATATTTAGGTGGAGGTTCATTGATTCAGACTTCTGTAACCAAAAGGAAAGAAGCATTCATTGATATTGCAAAAAAACATAATATTCCATATGTAACCATGGAAGAAATTGTTCCTTTACATCAAGAATATAAGCTGGCAAGAAAATTTCTTGATCATTATCCTGAAGTAGATGGTGTTTTTACGAGTACGGATATGTTCGCTGCAGCGCTTATAAAGGAATTAATATTGAGAGGACGCAGGGTACCAGAAGATGTTCAAGTCATTGGCTTTGACGGAATTCAGGATAACGATTTATTTCATCCTTATCTTTCAACGATCGAACAGCCAGTAGAGCAAATTGCCCAAACAAGTGTACAGTTACTCCTTGAAAGTATTATGCACAAAAATGTTCCCAAAGAAAACATTCTTAATGTGCGATATAGAAAAGGAGAAACCAGTTTGTTTTAGAAATTATAAGAAATATAAAAAAATCTAAAAAAATTATAAAACAATATTGACATATTACATAAATGTTGATATATTTAAGACGTAAAATTGAAACGTTTCCAAGAGAAATATATCAACGTTTTTTATTTTTAAGTACTTTGGAAACGTTTCAACAAAAAGGAGGAGATGTAAGTGAAGAAAATTTTATCACTACTGCTTGCATGTGCATTAACGGTGTCCATAGCAGGTTGTGGAAAATCAACTACAGGCACCTCAGAATCTGGTGATTCTGGCACAAAAACAGAAACAACTGGAGGAGCGAATGGCAATGGACCTGTTGAACTAAAAATGTGGGTTCATGTCACAGACGACACAGACGAAGGCAAATCTTATGCTGAACGGGCAGCGGCCTTTAATGAAGCCCATGATGACATCAAAGTTACAGTAGAATTTATACCTCGTGATGGAGGCGGATCTGGTTACGAAGATAAAATCAATACGGCACTTACAACAAATCAATTACCTGATGTAATCACTTTAGACGGACCTAATACTGCGGCTTATGTAGATGCAGGTATTGTTGCACCAATTGATGAGTACATATCTAAAGAATCTCTTGATGATTATTTACCCTCTATTCTCCAACAAGGAACAGTTAATGGTAAATTATACGCCTTAGGAGCAATGGAATCTTCAGTAGCTCTTTTCTACAATAAAGATATCCTTGCAAAGTACAATATCCAACCAGGTACATTAGACAATCCATGGACATGGGATGATTTGTTTGAAGCAGCCAAAACCATTACGGAAGGGGAAGGATATCCAGCATTGGATATGAGATTCAATGATATTGGTGAATGGTATATTTACGCATTTGCACCATTTATTTGGTCCAATGGGGGCAAGATTATTGGTGAAGACGGTTTAACTGCTGAAGGAATCTTTAATAGCCCTGAAGCTGTTGAAGCCTTGACATTCTTTAAGAAGCTTGTTGATTCAGGGGTAGTAAGCGTAACTCCAGAAGAAAACAACTTTGAATTAGGAAAATCTGCATTATATTTAAACGGACCATGGGCAATACCAACTCTTGAAAACAGTTATCCTGATATTAATTTCGAAGCAATGCCTTATCCGGTTAGTCCAAAAACAAAGGAATTGCATGTACCAACTGGTTCCTGGCAGTATGCTGTAACTGCTCAATCCAAACACCCTGCAGAAGCAGCAAAATTAGTTGAGTGGATGACAAATACTGAATCTGTTGTTTCTATAACTAAAGCAATTGGTATGCCACCTGCAAGAAAGTCATCGGTTGAATTCTTGCCGGAATATCAAGAAGGTGCAAGAAAAGTATTGCTTGATCAGCTGGCTAAGGGAGGCCATGCAAGACCTTTATCTGTAATCTATCCAATTATATCAAGAAACTTCCAGGAAGCAGTGGAAGCAGTTCTTTATGGAGATGATCCTCAGACAGTTCTTGATGAAAAAGTACAGGTTATCGAACGTGAAGCACAACGCTATAAAAAATAAGCTGATTGATTCTGATAGGGTAATGGGACATTCCTATTACCCTATTATTCAAAATAGGGAGTGGGAAAATGCTAAAATCTAAAAAACTCTTTGGTAAATATAAACTTGGAGAGACATTAATCGCCTATGCTTTTTTAGCACCAGCACTTATATTTATTTTAATTTTTGTCCTCGGGCCTATCCTTGCATCTTTTTCATATGCATTTACAGACTATTATCTTTTAAGACCTAATGATATTCAGTTTATAGGGTTGGAAAATTTTAAATATCTTATTGAAGATAAACTGATGTGGAAAGCATTTTTTAATACATTTCAATTCATTATTATGGTTATACCCCTTCAGGTAGGTACGGCATTAATACTGGCATTACTGGTGAATAGAAAAATAAAATTTAATTTATTTTTTAAGGTTTCATTTTTTGCACCAGTTGTTATGTCCCTGGTTGTTATTTCAATTTTGTGGATGACTTTATTAAATCCAGAATCGGGACTAATCAATGCCGCATTAACTACCTTAGGTCTATCTAAACAACCCTTTTTAACAAGCACTACACAGGTAATGCCTACCATTGTTGCTGTATCTGCATGGCAAGGTGCAGGATATCAAATGATGATTTTCCTTGCAGGTCTTAAAAACATACCAGCAGAATATTATGAGGCTGCAAGCCTTGATGGAGCGAACGGTTGGCAAAAGTTTTTATACATTACCCTGCCATCTTTAAAAAATGTAACAGTATTCATTATGATTACAACTTTAATTGCTGCGTTTAAATTAATTGTTCAGCCAATGGTTATGACAAGTGGAGGACCTAAAAATTCATCGTTGACTATCGTCTACTATATTTATCAGACAGGTGTAAGATACAGAAATGTAGGTTATGCCAGTGCCATTACTTTAGTCTTCGCTATAATCGTTGCTATCCTGATTTTACTACAACGTCGTTTGATAAAGGAGGAAGATTAATATGAAAAAAATGAAAGCTTTAATTAAAAGCATACCATTTTATACATTCATGTTTCTTTTGGCATTTATTTTTCTTTTCCCAATTGTATGGATGGTAGTGAACAGCTTTAAACCAGAAGCACAAATCATGCTGGATCTTAAAACCCCTGCAGCATTTCTTCCTCCAATAAACATTAGTATAACTGAGTGGTTTACGCCTTATAAAGAAGTATTTATGAGATTTGACTTGTTTAGAGGAATCAGGAACAGTCTTATGTATGCCATTGTACTTGTTGCACTGAATCTCCTTGTTAATTCGATGGGGGCATATGCATTGGCTAAATTTGATTTTCCTTTGAAGAATTTCTGGTTTACATTGATTGTTTTGGTTCTTATTGTACCGGCTGAGACCAATATCGTGCCTTTGTTTGTTATAGTACACAAATTGGGGCTGGAAAACACCCTTTTAGGGTTACTTGCTCCTAACATTGGAAATGCACTGAATTTATTCTTGTTTAGGCAATTCTTTATAGGAATCCCAAAGGAACTGGAAGAAGCTGCCTTAATTGATGGAGCCAACAGCTGGACGATTTTCTATAATGTTATTATGCCTCTTTCCAAATCAATATTTGCAACCATTGCAATTTTAACCTTTATTTTATCCTGGAATGATTATATCTGGCCTGTACTTATTTTTGCAGACAATGCCAAATTACCATTACAGGTAATTTTAAATGTGCTTAATAATACACAGCCGGTTTATACCAATCAGGTTCTTGCGGCATTAACAGTAGCAACGATTCCTATGGTTTTGATTTATGTATTTTTCCAGCAATACATTGTTGAAGGTATTTCTCATACAGGAATTAAGTAAAGCAAATTGCTAAGTAATAATGATTAAAAGATTTATCTTATACAAAAAAACATTAAAAGAATGAAAGGTGGATCAATTGTGACAGTAAATGAAGCTAATCAATATATCCAAATAAACAAAGAAAAAGTTATCAATAGGTATCGACATAATTACCATGTTATGGCGCCTATTGGATGGATTAACGATCCTAATGGTTTTTCCCTTTTTAAAGATGAATATCATTTGTTTTATCAATATTATCCCTATGACAGTGAATGGGGCCCAATGCATTGGGGGCATGCTAAGTCGAAAGACTTCATTAAGTGGGAGACGTTACCTGTAGCCCTTGCTCCTGATCAACCCTATGATGTAGGAGGATGTTTTTCAGGCAGCGCTATGCAAATTGGTGAAGAACTTTATCTGATGTATACAGGACATACAGATCCGGATAAAGAAAATCCTGAAGCTGTAAGAGAGGTGCAGTGCCTGGCAAAAAGTACGGATGGAATTGCTTTTGAAAAATGCAGCAAAAATCCTGTTATTTCTTCAGATGAAGTGCCTGGTCATGCACGCATTCAGGATTTCAGAGATCCCAAGATATGGGAGAAAGACGGAAAGTATTATGTCGTTATTGGCTCTAAAAGAAAGGATTATAAGGGACAAATCTTATTTTATACTTCTGAAGACTTGGAAAATTGGAAGTACTTAAATCGTTTTACTTTGGAAGAGGATTTTGGCACTGTTTGGGAATGTCCAGATTTGTTTATGCTGGATTGCCGTGATGTACTGATTATGTCTCCACAATTACTTCCTGAAGGGAAATATGGCAGTCAAAATATTTATGCTTGTATTGCGGCCATAGGAAATTTTGATTACTCAACAGGGGATTATCATGTTGAGCATTATCAACAGCTCGATTCTGGTTTCGATTTTTATGCCCCCCAGACAGTAAAAGCAAAAGATGGACGAAGGATTATGATTGGCTGGATGAATATGTGGGAGCGAGAATCCCCTCTTAAAGACTTAGGGCATTATTGGAGAGGTTCAATGACCTTGCCAAGAGAGCTGTTCATTAAAAGCAATAAAGTCTATCAGCAACCGGTAAAAGAAATCCAAAATTACCGAAAAAATGAAGAAATCTTTTATGGATTGAATATCAATGAAGAACATTCATTAGAACATATCAAACTTCAAAGTCATGAATTATATATCGAATTAGACAATATGGAAAATAAAGTACTTGATATCGATTTGTTTAAAAATGGAGATGAATCCTTAAAATTGACTGTGGACGGAATCAAGAAAGAAGTCAGACTGGATCGCAGCAATATTGGATACTCCATTGAAAGCAAAAATAAACCAAAAGATTATATTCGCAAGCAGTCTATTGATTCGATGAAAGAAGGAATTAAGTTAAATATTTTTGTGGATGTTTCTTCTGTAGAAATTTTTATAAATGACGGGGAATATGTAATGACAAGTCTGGTCTACCCTAAAAACGAAGGACATATCGCTTTCCGATCCTGTGATTTGGTAACGATTAAAAAATTTATAAAGTGGGATATATGTGTTTAAATAATTAATCAAATATATGACAAATTATTTGCTGATGTAAGGTCTCTCAAGGGAGGGTCTGCTGTGAAAAAGGATATGAAGAAAAATAAAACGATACGGGATGTAGCAAAATTTACCTTTATGCCCAAACTGAAATTGAACATAAATATTCAAGGCATTTCTTCAAAAATCATTATATTAGTATTGACAGTGATTATCATTTTAACATGCTTTAATACAGGAATTGCGACCTATACAACCTATACTACAATGGATGAATTGTTTAAGTCTAATATCGAAACTTTAACATTAAGAGAGAAAGAATATTTTGATGCAATTACAGGAAATATTGAGAATTTAACTGTATCCTTAGCTTCTAACACGGAGTTTCTGGAATATGGCGGTAAAGTGGATGTTTTAGAAGGCGGGGAGAAGGTAAAGGGCATTACATACATTAAAGAAACGATATCTACAGCTATTAATTCTAATAAATTCATATCATGTATATATTTGATCAGCAGCAAAGGACAGATTATTTATCCTGCAGGCTCTTCGAGTATGGATGTCTCTAAAGATGAGAGACCTAAATGGTATGAAAACATTCTGGAAAGTAATCAAGGAATCTGGTTTCAGCTAAAAAAAGAGGAATTTCCAATTACAAGGTCAGATGCAGGTGTTACATATGGCATAAAATTAACACCCCGCTGGGGCAGTGAATTTATCTTGTTATATGATTTAAAAAAGAATACCTTTACAGAATCTTTAGCAACAATGAAAATTGGGGAAACATCACAATCATATATTATTTTGCCAAGTAAAGATGTTATATACGGGGATCAAATATATATAAAGGACGAAAGTATTTTAGAAGAACAGCAGTTAGTGGCTGATATACTGGCTAAAACAGGCAGTGAAAAAAAGATAACTTTTGAGTATGAAGAAGGGTTATTGGTATCTTTAATACATTCAGAACAGAGTGGCTGGTGTTATATCAATACTGTTGATAAGAATGAAATACTGGCACCTGCAAAAAGAATCAATACACAGCTTATTTATGGAGCAGTTCTCTCAGGAATTCTGTTTGTGTTTATTGGTATCTACTTTTCTATTCAGTTTACAAAGCCCATCAAAAGATTAATTGGGGTAATGAATGAAGTTGAGAGAGGAAATTTGACTGTTGAGGCAGATACTAAAGGAAAAGATGAAATTGGATTATTAGGGACAGCATTTAATTCAATGATTAAACAGATAAAACAGATGAGTTTGCAAAATGATAAGATTGCACAGACAGTCAATGCTTCAGCACAAAATATTGCCATTATTTCAAAAGAGACAGCCACAGCAACCAATGAAATTGCCAAAGCAATTGAAGAGGTAGCTGATGGGGTAGCTAAGCAAAGTGCAGAAGTCAATGAAGGAAATGAGTCATTTAAAATCCTGTCTCGAAAAATTGAGTCCATGTATGAAAATGTTCAGTACATAGATAAGATTTCAAATGACGTGCAAACTATTACATTAAATGGAATTTCTATTATGAAAAGTTTGCAAATGAATTCATTAAAGACGACAGAAATCACGCAGCAAGTTGTTGATTCTATGGAATCTTTGAATGATAAGATTAATGAAATTATAAAGATAACAGGTATGCTAAATACGATTTCAGGTCAGACGAAACTATTATCTTTAAATGCCAGTATAGAGGCAGCGAGAGCAGGAGCATCCGGCAGAGGGTTTGCAGTGGTTGCCCAGGAAATCAGAATGCTTGCAGATCAATCTGCAAATTTTACACACAATATTGAAGAATTGATACAGAATATTATTTCAAAGACCCAACAATCAACCCAAATGGTATATAAATCTGAAAATATTGTAAGCGAGCAAAATACGATTATCAGCCAATCCATTGAAGCATTTGCCAAGATTCAGCAAATTATCAATAAATTTATTGAATATACAGAAGAAATCTCTGGATATATCAAAGAAACAGAAAATTACAAGGTACAAGTATTAGCTAATATGGAGCAGATTTCTCTGGTTTCAGAAATCAATGCCAGTACTGCAGAACAGATTTCTGCAGCTACACAAGAACAGTTCGCCACGACTGAGCAATTAAGCAACATGGCCGTTGAATTAGCCCAGTTAGCCAGAGATTTAACACAGTCTATGGGGAAATTTAAAATCAAATAATTGCAATTGGAGGGGGAAAAATGATTAAAATTAAGAAACATAAATCTATTGCTGTAATTATGTTACTTGTTTTTTTCATTTCGCAAGTATTTAGCTTTAATGGTGCAATTATAGTTTATGCTGAGGAAGATATTCCAAATTCAATTGTAAATCCAGGCTTTGAAACAGGCGATATGACAGGATGGACCATATTAGAAGGAGAAGCTTTCAGTCAAGATAGCGTTTCAGGGGATCAGACCTGGTGGGTAGAAGCAATTCCTTATAACCAAGAAGGGAAATATCATCTGAATGGCTGGAAGTGTGAAGAAGCAGCGACAGGCAGAGTACGTTCCACTACTTTTAGACTAGGAGGAAGTGGTTGGATTACTTTCAAACTTGGAGGAGGTAAAAATGTCAATTTAGTTCATATTAAAATCCGAGACGCAGAAACGGATGAAGTTTTGGCTATATATGGGAATACAGCTTTTGCGGATGTGAATTTCCCTAATATTGAATTGGGGATGCGTTTGGCCAATATGGAACAATATAGAGCGGATTTATCTGAATACATAGGAAGAAAATTATATATTGAGATTGTTGACAATGCGACCAATGACTGGGGGCTAATTTTTGCTGATGCATTTTTTACATATCATGAGACTGTACCTACAGAGGGATTACTTGCCAGAAACTTTCTTATAAAAAATCCAGGGTTTGAAACAGGAGATATAAGAGGCTGGACGGTTGTTGAAGGCGGTGCTTTTGGTCCCGATAGTGTATCTGGTGACATAACTTGGTGGGCTGAAGCCATTCCATATAACCAGGAAGGCCAATATCATTTAAATGGATGGAAATATCCTGAATCAGAAAAAGGTAAGATTCGTTCTTCCACATTTATGCTGGCAGGCAGTGGTTGGATCACCTTTAAGCTTGGCGGTGGAGGAGATCCTAATAAAGTATATATCGAGGTATATGACGCAGATAAAAATGAGTTGGTTGCAGTCTATGCCAATACTGAGTTTGCGGATAAGAATTTCCCTAACATAGACGAAGGTATGCGTCTGGCGAATATGGTGCAATATAGAGCAGACTTATCAGATTTTATTGGTAAGGATCTTTACATCCAAATTGTTGATGAGGCAACAGAAGGATGGGGCTTGATCTTTGCCGATGCATTCTTTACCTACCATGAGACGATACCTGCAGAAGGGGTGATAGCACAAAATAGGTATATTCCCCCCACAACGGTATCAAAATATGGAATACAAAATCCAGATTTTGAAACAGGTGATTTTGAAGGATGGGAAATCGAAGGCGATGCTTTCTTAGTATCTAATGAAAAGATTGATTCTATCCATCCTAAAAATGCATATTATGCAGTCAGTCAAAAGGAGAAAATTGGCAGCATAAAGTCAACTAAATTCACTATAGGAAATGCGGCTCGAATAGAGTTTATGATTGGTGGAAACAGGGATACAGAAAATTTATATGTAGCATTACTAGATGCCGATACAGATGAAGTGCTTATAAAAGAGACACCTTCTTCTTCTGACTTTGAAACAGTAACATGGGAGCTTAAGCCATATCTTGGGGAAAAAGTATATATTCAAGTAGTGGATCAAACAAACACAGGTTTCATAATGGTAGACGGCTTTGAAGTTAATAAAGGGCTGATAGCATACTGGTCATTTGATGAAATGCAGGGGAAATACGCAAAAGATAAGGCTGCTGATGCAGAAGATTATATTAACTATACATTTAACAACGCAAAGTATAAGCCGTCCACAGATCCTCAATGGAGAAACAATGGTGTCAAAAACGGTGCTTTATTATTTGATGGATATTCCACATGGATTGAAAGAGAAGCTTCCAGGTTTGGAGAAATCTCTGATGAATTGACCATTGAAGCGTGGGTTGCACCAAGATCCTATGAATGGGGAGATGGTGGTAAACTATCTGCCATTGTAAATCAGTACAGTAAAGGTAAAAGAGAAGGATTTATTTTAGGAATGTATCGCCATGGAACATGGTCATTCCAAGTAGGTATTGGAAACAAATGGATAGAAGTATGGTCAGAAGATCAGGTTTTGGCAAAGAACCAGTGGTCCCATGTGGCAGCGACCTTTAGTAAAGATACATCAACGGCAAAAATATACTTGAATGGGGAATTGGTTGCAGAAGCACAGACTCCTGCTCAGAGATCTATCAATATTTCGGCTGCGAACCTGATGATTGGCAAAAATAATGAAGCAGTGAAATTAAACGGCGTTTTTGACTACAACATGTTTAACGGTTTAATCGACGAGTTAAAAATCTATAATAAAGCTTTTACAGATGAAGAAATTCAGAACCACTATGCTCAGGATTTAGCTCCATATAATGGCAATATTCCTCAAATTAAATATGAAGATATCGCCCTTGATCCCAAAGTTTACGATGGTGACAGATACCGTCCCCAATATCATGCAATTCCACCGGGACATTGGATGAATGAACCCCATGCTCCTATTTACTATAAGGGTAAATATCATTTATTCTATCAGCACAATCCACAGGGACCTTTCTTCCATCAGATTCATTGGGGACATTGGGTAAGCGATGATTTGGTACATTGGGAATATATGCCTGTAGCATTGTCTCCACAAAAAGGAGATATTGCTCCTGATGGAATGTGGGCAGGAAGTGCAACCTATGATGCAAATGGAAAGCCTGTACTTTTATTTACAGCAGGCAATGACAGTAAAGCTCCTAATCAGGCTGTTGGTCTGGCAACACCAAAGGATATAAACGATCCTTATTTAAAAGAGTGGGAAGTTTATCCAAGACTTATCAACGAGCAAAAGCCGGGTATGGGGAAATTTGGAGAATTCAGAGATAACTTTACATGGAAAGACGGAGAAAAGTGGTATCAGATTGTAACGTCTGGTTCTACGATAACAAAGAGTGGTACAGCACTCATTTATGTATCCGATGATTTATACAATTGGGAGTATAAAGGGGAACTATATCAGGCAGATTTGGACAAATACCCTTATTTAGGAACCGTGTGGGAATTGCCGGTACTTCTTCCTGTCAAAGATCAAAAAGGAAACCAAAAGTATATCCTGACAGTACTTCCGGCAGGAGAAAAAAGTGATGTAGAAGTATTTTACTGGATTGGCGAATTTGATAAAGAAAACTGTCGATTTATTCCAGACCATGAAGAACCAAAATTAATGGATCTTGGAGATTCAAAATTTACTGGCGGAGCAGGCATGGTTGATCCCAAAACAGGAAGAACGATTTTCTTCACTATTGCACAGTTGATCAACGGCACTGCTGGAAATCAATTCTATTATGATTTAGGATGGGCTCATAATGCTGGATTACCCATAAGTTTAAGCTTAGGGGATGATGGAGAACTTCGCTTAGAACCTATAGAAGAACTGAAATCTTTAAGAGGAAAGCAACTGGTATCCTTATCAAATAAGAGCTTGGAAGAAGCAAATCAACTCATCCAGGATATTCAGGGAGATACTTTAGAAATTGAACTGGAAATTGAACCAGAAGATGCAAAGAAATTTGGTATTAAAGTAAGACGTACGCCAAATGGGGAAGAAGAAACCTTACTGTATTATAATAAAGAAGATCAAACTTTCAGCGTAGACAGAACCAAAACAACTTCTGACCCCGACTTGAAAATGAGTTCAGGTATTCAAGGTGGAAAAGTAGACTTAAAAGGAGAGAACCTGCAATTACATATCTACCTGGATCGTTCAATGGTTGAAGCCTATATCAATCACAGAAAGAGTCTGACAACAAGAGTTTTCCCAAGCAAAGGGGATGCAATGGGCCTTAAACTATGGGCAGATGGAAATATTACAGTTAAATCAATGAATGTGTGGGAAATGAAATCTGCCTATGGAGATGGAAGCATTGTGCCAGGATATTGGACCGAATTTACCAACAGTACTCCAGAAAATGTAGGACATTTAGTTAACCATGATTTTGCAACAGGAGATTTAACTGGATGGATCGTTGCAGAAGGTAATGCCTTTACCGATGCTCATGTAACAGACGTTGATACATACTGGGGTGGTAAATTTAATCCTACTGGAGAAATACCTGGGAAATACCATTACTGGGGATTCAATGAAGCCCTTGGAGGAGATTCCCTTACAGGAGTAATGAAATCACAGAACTTTATACTTGGTGGAGACGGACAGATTGATTTTCTGATAGGCGGAGGCAATGACATTGACCGATTATATGTAGCCCTGGTAAGAGCATCAGATGAACAGGAATTATTTAAGGCAACGGGCCGAAATTCTGAAGAATATTCTCGTGTCCTGTGGAATGCTTCAGAATATATAGGGGAAGAATTATATATCAAAGTAGTTGACAACCACACTGGAGGATTTGGACATCTTAATCTTGATGATGTTAATGTACCTGTTAAATTAGAACCTCTTATGATTGATGGAATTCCTTCAAAGCTTAAAATTGGTCAGCAAGCACAGACCGTTGTAAGTGTTGTATATGATAAGAACTATTCAAAAGATGTGACTTTTGAGTGTACTTTTAAAATCAGTAATCCTACTATTGCTGAAGTGGATAGCCATGGGTTGATTACAGCTAAAAAAAGAGGTGCTACAGTTGTAGAAGCTGTGTATGAAAGCCTTCAAGGACGTCACAAAGGCGTATTCTCATTCACTGTTGTTGATTCAGGAAGCAGCAGTGGGGATAATAATAGTAAACCATCTTCAGGTGCAACAAATCAGCCTGTAAATGAACCTTTATCAACAGTTCTCAGCAATACTAAAGGGGTTGAGCTCCTTATAGAAGGAAAAACATCGAAAACTGCAGAGGGTAGAATTGTATTCACTGTAACGGCAGATGAAGACATGATGGAAAAAGCCCTTGTTGCATTGAAAAATACAGATGGAAAAGTGCTAAAAATTAATGTAAAAAATGTAAGAGATCTTGCTGAAGTCATTATACCCATTAAGTCCATTCTGAAAGTACAAAAAGAAGTTCCCAATGTGGTGATCGAAATTGAAACGAACCATGGAAACTACAAATTGCCAATTCGTCTGATAGACTTTTCATCCATAAGCGATGACCTGGGTGTATCAGTAGAACAAGGTAAACTTAAAATATCCATTGGTTCGGCAGATGATGAACAAGTAAAAGCAGTTATGAGGATTGCACAAGAGTCAGGATTAAATGTGCTTTCTGATATCATTGATTTTGGCATAACGATTGAAGCAGAGGGTAAAAGCAAAGGATTTAATGATTTTGGCAGTACCTATGTGGAAAGAAGTATTTATGTCGATAAAGTGTCTGATAATAGATATTCAACAGCTGTAATGTATAATCCCCAAACTCATGAACTATCCTTTGTACCTTCTATATTTGATGTCAAAGAAGGAAAAGCAATTGTTACGATTAAAAGAAACCGTAACAGTATTTATGCAGTTGTTGAAAATAACAAATCTTTTGAAGATGTTACATCCCATTGGGCAAAAGAAGATATAGAGTTACTTGCTTCGAAACTTGTTGTAAAAGGTGTAGACAGTAAAAGATTTAATCCTAATGGTAAGGTAACAAGAGCTGAATTTGCTGCAATGTTGGTAAGGGCTCTTGGCTTGTCAACAGATCAGGCACAAGCTGTTTTTAAAGATGTAGATGAGAATTCATGGTATGGAGGTATTGTACAGAAGGCAGTTCAGGCTAAGATCATCAATGGATACGAAGATGGTACATTCAGACCCCATGAAAACATTACACGTCAAGAAATGGCAGTTATGATTATACGTGCTTTTGAATTTACAGGTACAACAGTAGATGTTCATGAGAATGAAGAAAACCTGTTGTCTGAATTTACAGATGGGGATGGGATTCAACCATGGGCAAAAGAAGCAATAGCAAAAGCTGTGAGAGCTTCTATTGTCAGTGGAAGAAGTGAAAGTGAATTTGTTCCCAATGGAACAGCAACACGGGCAGAAGCTGCAAAAATGATTAAGAATTTATTAAAATATGTTGACTTTATAAATTAATAAAAGTATAAACAGATTAAAAGATTATATTACCCCCTGCAAGTATCAATATAAAGCAGGGGGATACAAGCTGAAGAGGTGACAGGATATGTATGATGTTGTAGCATTAGGAGAACTATTGATTGATTTTACGCCTGCAGGATTATCTTCCAATCAGTGTTTCTTGTTTGAGCAGAATCCTGGAGGAGCACCAGCCAATGTATTATCAGTACTTTCAAAATTTAACAAGGCAACTGGTTTCATTGGTAAATTAGGTAATGATCAGTTTGGACATTTTTTAAAAGGAGTATTAGATGACATCAACGTTTCAACAGAAGGCATTGTATTTGATGATGAAGTTAGAACAACCTTGGCTTTTGTGCATTTGGATGAGAATGGTGACAGAAAGTTTAGTTTTTACCGTAACCCTGGTGCGGATATGATGTTAAAAGAAGAAGAGATCAATCTGGAAATGATTAAGAATTCAAAAGTATTCCACTTTGGTTCTCTCTCAATGACTCATGAACCAGCAAGAAGTGCAACCCTTAAGGCCTTAAAATATGCTAAAGAAAAGGATTTGCTTGTTTCTTATGATCCCAATTACAGGCCTCTGTTATGGAAAAGTATTGAGGAAGCCAAGCAACAGATTAAGGAAGGACTCAGATATGCAGATATTCTGAAAGTATCTGAAGAAGAACTTGAACTTATAACAGGTATTGATGACATGAAAAAAGCAACAGAATTTTTATACAAGGGGTATGATATACCGTTCATTACAGTTACTTTAGGAGATAAAGGCAGTTATTTTAGAAAAGCTGATGATGAAGGATATGTTTCTCCATATAAGGTGAAAGCAATTGACACCACAGGGGCAGGAGATGGCTTCCTGGGGGCGTTACTGTATCAAATTTTGGAAAGTGGTAAAGTCATTAAAGAACTGGAAATTTCAGAACTTGAAAATATGCTTAGGTTTTCAAATGCGACTGGCGCCTTAATCACAATGAAGAGAGGAGCCATTCCTGCAATACCGACATTAGAAGAAGTTTATGACTTTATAAAAACTCAAGGAAATCATTAAAAATGATTATAGATTAAGTATTTTCTCTTCATGTTTCACTTACGTATATGTCTCCTGTTAGCAATGATTTTGACAGGAGGCATTTTTAATGTGAATCATTTTCAATCTATTATGGATGGGTATAAAGTTGTTGTCTTTCAGAAATATTTACCTTATTTTAAGACTTTCAAAAGATTTTATCGTATATAATTATATACAGTATTTAATACAGACATAAAGGGGGATCTTTTTTGAAAAAGATTATCGGCAGTGTTTTAATATTTATTTGTTTATCCCATCCTGCGCAAGTGATCAAGAATACAGATATAAGTTCAGAGCTATTACATATTCGTCCATTTTACGTTCAAATCATTGATGATGAGTTAAAGAAAAGGGATGTTGCTAAGATTGAGGACAAGGATCAGCAGGTACAATCCCTGCTCGACCTATTACATACGAATACCCGTCGGCTTAGTGAGTTGTTAGAAAGTAAAAACAACACCATTACCATGGTTCAATCTAAAATGAATGAAAAGGCGAGAGCAAGACAGAGAATGACAGAAGAGCAGATACAGACATTCAATGAATTTATTCGGAATGTTGAAGCAGAATCTTCAAAGATTCAAACCGCTCTTGCACAAATTAATGAATTAAAAGATATGAAAGAAGTACAGCAGCAAATTATGAAGGAAGATATGGATTATGACAAAATATTAGAAAAGCTTAATGAAATCACAGAACATCAATCGGTTGCTATAGACAAACTGGAACAAATCGTACAGTTAGGAAATTATACAGCAGCCGTATTAGCATAGAGTAAAAAAGAACTTCGTTTGAGCTTTGAAGTGAACCCCTTTTAGTAGACTTTGTTTTGTCTAACAAAAGGGGTTCACTTCATTTGATGGGTGGTTATGATTTAGATTTTTTATTAACCTGATCTCTTAAACAAGCTGAAACAGATAATACAGCGGGATTTTCCAGATTCGATATATTAACCAGCAGAGCTTTCATATTTTCTGAACGAATGACAGTGGTTGATGTAATAGTCTCTACCACATCAGGTTGGTTAAATCGCTTAATGATTACATTAATTTCAACTTCTTGTGGTAAAAGTTGTGATGGATTAATTTCAAAAGATCCAGTTACAGGAACTGTTGATTGCCATAGAAGAAAGTCTTCATTTATTGGTATATTCCAATAAGATGAAAAAAAGGTGCATTGTAAAGAGTCAGGACAACATGGATTTTTTTGTTTGCAATTTATATCTGTAAGTGTTTGGGTACAAAGCTCAAAGTAAAGGTCTGCAGGACCATTTGCGACGGAAACTTCAATTTTTCTGACATTATCTCCGGTAAATGCAAAGGATTGGCCAGGCTGTAAAATTCGAGTAACTACTTTTCCGTTAAATAGGAGAAACCTAATTGTGACAGCAGCTGGATTAAAGCTTCCATTAAAGATAAATGCTCCCTTTATCGGAATATAGCTTTTCCATATTGTGCCGCTCTCATATATATAAAAATATTCCATACATTCTAATGGAGCAGGGCAGCATAATTTCGGTTTACCTGTTAATACTTGCAGGGCCATTGATTTTCATCTCCTTTCAACGGTAATTCTTCCTGCATACAAAGTTCCATGGCAACAGATCCTGTCATAGATTCAGAGTTTACTTTTACAAATACATTTTTGATATGATCTATTGCCAATGTTATAGGTTTATCCATAAGAATTGTTTCTGTGATTGTACTTTTATTGTATCGTTCGATAATAATCGTTGCAGATTCACCGTCAAACAGGTAAAAAAGCATTATTGCTTCTGCAGGAAATTCTGTATGCCACAATAAATAGTTTTGATTTCTTCTGATATCATAGGTCTCTGTAATTATATCTTGGCATAAAAGCGGCTGTGGGCAGCAATGATCTTTTTTACATGGGTCTAAAATATTTTGTGTGCACGATTCAAAGATTAAATCTCTGTTTGCTTCAGGATTTTCACTGGGAAATCTTACACTTACTGATATAATGCCTTCATCAGTTATTATAAACCCTTCTTCGGATTTTAGAGTACGTGTGCTGAAGCATCCATTCTTATAGCTCATTTTTACAGTCATCTCTACACCGTCCTGGGAATCATTGAATATCGAAAATGTTCCTTTTACTGGTTCTGTAGATTCCCATAAGGCAATATTTTTGTTCAAAGGATATTCCAAGTCGGGTATAAAGAAGTAAGTACTATAAAATTCACATTTTACGGGTTCAGGACAGCAAACATGGTTAAGGGGTACTTGATCCTGTATGCAGAGTACTATGCTAATAGAATTTTCAGGGGTACCATTACTCAACTGGACAAATACTCCTTCCAAATCCGTAGTTCTTACAGCAAATATTTTTGATCCTTGAATCGTTTTTACAATGTCTGGTTTTCCAAAACGCTTGATGATTACTTTTGTTCTTTGCTGTGGAAGTCCCTCTATCCAAAATTGTATTTCTCCATCTACTGGAATTTTAGAAATACATAAGGGCAAAACCTCATCCATAGGATGATTATAGGATTGAAAATCAAAATAACAATGCAGAGGCTTTGGACAGCATGAAGCTTTGCATGTTTTTTGCAGAGGGATATCCTGGATACAATATTGAAAATAAAAATATCCGAATTGTGTAGACAACGGAGTTAATCTTATGGTGATTGCTTTTACCTCTTTAGCTGTAATTGCAAAGCCTTCTCCAGGCCCTAAAATTCTTTCAAATGTTTTTTCGTTGAAAAAATCTATATTTAATGTTAATGTCCCATCATACTCGTTGGCGATGGAAAATGTTCCTTTTACAGGGATAAAAGATTCCCATATTTTTATATTTTGACTGGGTACTGCTGGTTGATAGTAGGGAAGGCTGTTTTCGCATTTTAAGGGCTCGTCACAACATGTAGCAGCACTTTTTTCCTGATGGCATAAGTTAAAGATTAATCTTGAAATGAATGGGGCTATTTCTGAAGCAGTGACGGTTACTTTCCTAATGTCATCAACAGCTAATACAAAAGGTATATCAGAATTGTCCGAATCGCTTACTTTAAGAGGAACATTTCTTACAACAGTAGGTTTTTTAAAGCGTTCTACTTTGATCGTAGCGGATGGATTATCTGTCGGATCAAATGAAGCAATGAAATTAAACAGTAAGGTCCCTTTGACGGGGAATAAAGATTCCCATGTAAGAAAGAGCTGCGCTTCCCCAATGTATAAACTCTCTGAAAAGTCGTCACATACAAGGGGTGGAGGACAACAATTTCCTTCTTTTGCTTTTATGAGGTTCTGATCGCAATACATAAATATAACTTCGGCAGTTTGATCCGGTAGTCCATTTTGGACTTGTACAGTTGCTTCTAAGGCTTGATCTACTGTAAGAGCGTAGGCGGCTCCCCGTTTAACAGTCCGTGAAATAATGGTTCCATCAGCTTGTTTAATACTGAAGAGTGCAACTGCACCTTCTGGCGTTTCTTCATTAGACAAATTCAAATAAAAGGTTCCTTTGACAGGTTTTGTTGATTTCCATAAGTTACGATTTCATTCATGTTTACAGATTCTGTATAATCTCCGTCACATCTTGTTGGCTTTGGAGTGCAAATTTTTTTGCGCATTTCTGATGTTGGAAATTGCAGTGCCATAATACCTCACCTCTCTATCATTCTTTCTACTATCAATATATGTCGAATACTGTTAAATTGGACATATTTATTAAAATTTTGGTGAACATAAATATAACTCTGTATTAAGCTGAAAGCTTCATAGGGATTTAGGGAGTTAGTTGAAAGTTCTCTGTGTTGAAAGTATACTAAAAGAGAAAGGCAAAACGATACAGAAGAGAGCTAGAGGCTAAAGATTTGTAGAATAATGTAAGACGCGATGAATGTGTTTATAGTGCAGGTAGGGAGGACAACATATATGAAAGGTACAACCAATTGTGAGTATTGCATAAACTATATTTATGATGAAGACTGGAATTGCTATCAATGTGATGTTAATTTGGATGAAGATGAAATGAGTAAGTTTTTGACCAACTCTTTTCATGATTGTCCGTATTTTCATTTTAATGATGAATACAAAATTGTAAGAAAACAGATGTAGTTCTATTTGCTGTAGAACTACATATTTGCTTTTTTCGTCTATTGACCAAGAAATAAATTTATTTGCTTATATACGGTTTTAAAGAGAAACATTAACTTATAGTGACCAGAGGAGGTATTGGATGTATTTAAAAAAGAATAGTATTTTCCTGGGGATATTGTTTTTGATTGTTGTTTTTACAGGCTGTACCAATAAAAAAGAGCCAACTGAAACACCACAAGATGTTTCGAAGGCTTCTGAAGAGGTAGGGCAGGAAGAACTTAATGAACTTACTAAAGAACAAGCTCTTGCAATCGAAAAAGAATTTTTTAACAGGGTTCTTCATTTAGAAATGGATGAAAATACTTATGAAATTATTGATTTTCATAGCAAAGAAGATTTGATGAACTATGTATCGGAGGTAGCAGACAGAAAACTTGCAGAAAGTTTTGTAGACAGTTTGTACGAAGAGAAAAATGGCAAATTGTATATTATACCTAAAGGTGGCCCTGCTATGATTGCAGAGGACTTTCCTTTTGAATTGAATAAACTGGATGAACATACGTATGAGCTTGTTCAAGAGGCAGAAGATATGCTGCTTGGACCTTATAAGCTAACGATTAGATTCAAATATTTGGACAATACCTGGAAAATGAGCAGCAGAAAAGTTGAACAAAGAATGGTTGAAGAAAATACTGTCCGTGAAAATGATGAGATTGCTGACCAAAAAATTAAAGAGATTGCAGATCAAGTGATTTATGCCATAAGTAAAAAAGATGGACAAGCAATCTCTGAGTATGTTCATCCGGAAAAAGGTGTTCGATTTACTCCCTATACCCATGTATCCTTAGAAAATGATGTGGTGTTTGGCAAAGAAGAAATGAAAAGTTTCTTTGACAATCCAAACGTCTATTTATGGGGATATTATGACGGGAGCGGAGAGGAAATCAAGCTTACTCCCAGTGAATATTATGAGCAATTTATATACTCAGAAGATTTTATGAATGCCCCTGAAGTAGGATATAATGAGATTTTAAGTTCTGGAAATATGTTAGAAAATCAGTTTGAAGTGTATGATGATCCAATGGTGGTGGAATATTATTTTCCTGGTTTTAATCCTGAATATGAAGGGTTGGATTGGAAAAGCCTCAGATTAGTTTTTGAGAAATACGAAGGAAGTTATCGATTAGTAGGCATCATTCATAATCAATGGACGATTTAAAAAAGTTAAGAGCACATCGTTAAGCATATTGAAAACTTAGCGATGTGCTTATTGCATACAGGATTGCAAATTGAAATGAACGCATAAAAATTAGGGCAAAAAATGCCCTGAAATGCATAAAGCATAAACTATAGATTATAATATTAGACTATTCAATGATATAAAAAGTAAATTCAACTGTCAACACAATTAATATTACATTTTTGCTACAAAAACTAAGAGACAGTTTCAGAAATTCAGGGTGTTGACAATATTTGAGATTTTGCGTATACTTAATAAAGTTACTTAATAAAGTAGACTTAATTATCTTTATAAATATTATACCCGTGCGAAGATATAAAAGGGGGTGGCTAACATGTTAAAGGCTAACCGGACTCAAATGAAAGAGATTAATAAGAATCTTCTGAGACAGGCCTTAAAATCACGCAAAAAAGCTACCAAACCGGAATTAGCAGCATTAACTCATTTAAGTGTAGTTACTGTGAATTCTCTGATCAATGAAATGGTTCTGTCTGGTGAAGTCATAGAGGGGGAGGAAGTACCTTCCAATGGAGGCAGGCCTTCAAGGCAATATGTTTATAATGGTAATTACAGAAAAGCATTGATTATTTATGGATATGAACACAATAGGAAAAATTTGATTCATTTGTTGATTATTAATGCATTTGGAGAGTGTATCGAACGGAAAACAGATTACTTTTCGGATGTAGTTATTGACAGTTTTGATCAGTGGATAGAATATGCTTTTAAAGCACATGAAAATATCTGTGTTATAGTATTTGGTCTTCCGGGAGCAGAGGAGAATGGAGTGATTTATGTAAATGATTACTCCGGTATTATCGGAGACAAGTTTTTATCTTATTATCAATCCAAATATGGAGTACCGGTGATTTATGAAAATGACATTAATGCTGCTGTTTATGGATATTATACAAGGCAGGACAGTCAAACAGTGCAAACTGTGGTTGGAATCTACTATCCTAGGATCTATGGACCGGGGGCTGGCATTGTTATAAATAAGGAAATATATAAGGGTTACAAGAATTTTGCCGGAGAAGTTAGTTGGCTCCCTTTAAGGCCTTCATGGAATGAAGTGAATTATGATCATTCCCAAGAGGTTGTATTTATGCTTAGCCAAATCGTAGCAATATACAGTTGTGTATTGGCACCGGAACGTATTGTATTTTATGGAGACTTTTTAACAGAAGAGATTTTGGAAAAACTCATGCTTCACATTCAATACCTTCTAAAAGGTAACTTTTTACCGTGTATTCAATTTGAAAAAAGTATAAAAAAGGATTTTGAGACAGGAATGATTCAAATTGCATTCAGAGAACTGCAAAAGAGAGAGGGGAAAGTTGAATGGTATTAACAGTTTTATTAATCATAATTTATCTGGCATTTATCAGTTTAGGGCTGCCGGATTCACTTTTAGGTTCGGCATGGCCGTCCATATATCCCAATATGGGGGTGCCGATTTCCTATGCAGGTATTGTTTCAATGATTATAGCCGGAGGAACTATTGTATCCAGCTTATGGAGTGATAGGTTGATCAGAAAATTTGGAACCGGTCTGGTTACTGTTATAAGCGTATTTATGACAGCATTGGCATTGCTTGGATTTTCAATCAGTGATGTGTTTTTTGAACTTTGCTTGTTTGCAATTCCTTTAGGGCTAGGAGCAGGTTCCATAGATGCAGCCCTTAATAATTTTGTAGCTCTTCATTATAAAGCAAAACACATGAGCTGGCTCCATTGCTTTTGGGGAGTTGGAGCGATGACTGGCCCAATTATTATGTCCTATTTTCTTGAACGGGGTATTATTTTTCAGATGGGCTATCGTACAGTTGCAATGATTCAGCTATCCTTAGCCATAGTGCTTATTGTTACCTTGCCTTTATGGAAAAAGGCTTCGTCAACCTATAATGAAGAAATTTATATCAATGAATCCAATCAAAAGACACAGATTCAAAAAGTGATCAGTAAAAATGAGCTTTTAAGGCTGCCGGGAGCGAAACAGGCACTGCTTGCATTTTTTTGCTACTGTTCTATAGAAGCAACCCTTGGTTTATGGGGAAGCAGTTTTGTAACCATAGCCCATGGAGTATCGGCAGAAACAGCAGCAAAGTGGGCATCCTTTTTCTATTTCGGTATTACTTTTGGAAGATTTTTATCAGGTTTTGTTACATTGAAAATGAATAACCGTCAGATGGTTTATTTGGGAGAAACACTGCTTGGTATAGGGATTGTGATGCTTATACTGCCATTGGGACAGGTCCTTTCGGGAATAGGTTTAGTTATGTCTGGAATAGGTTGTGCACCTATTTACCCCAGTTTGCTCCATGAAACACCGGTTAATTTCGGAGAAGAATATTCCCAGTCGATTATGGGGGTTCAAATGGCATGTGCTTATGTGGGCAGTACCTTTATGCCGCCTCTGTTTGGTATTTTGGCAAATTATATAGGGTATTCATTCATGCCTTTTTATGCAGGAATTATTTTAATAATTATGGTGATAGCAGTAAAAACGCTAAATAAACAGATAGATGGAAAAAAAGTATTGGAGATCAGGTGATGTATTCATGAACAGTCAAGTTATTGCTTCTAATTCGGTTGCCTATGTTTATGACAGTTTAAAGGAGTATGTTACAAATGTTTTTGTGATTGAAACATTGTCAAAAGTTTTTGTTATTGACACTTTTTGTGGTTCAAAGTTTATGGAACCCATACAGAGCAGAATCAATACCCATCTTAATGACAAAGAGGTTATAGTAATTAACACCCATTTTCATTGGGATCATGTTTGGGGGAATATTAGTTTCAAAGGGTATGATATTATAAGTCATGAATTATGCAGGAAAGTCCTGGAGGAACAATGGGAAAAGCAGATGGAAAGCAATCATCAATATATCGAAGGCAGTGTGGAAAAATGTTTGCCTAATGTGACTTTCAAAGATAAATTGATTTTCCATGAAGAAGGGATTGAATTATTTTATAGTCCCGGCCATACTGCAGACAGTATCTCGATTTTTGATCATAACGAGAGGATTTTGTACGTCGGTGACAACCTGGAAAAACCTATTATTTACGTGGAACATGATGATGTTGCAACATACATCCATACATTAAAGCATTATCTTACATATCAGCCTAAAAAAATTGTTGCAGGCCATACCCTGGATTTGCAAGAAGAGGATATTCATAAGACAATCGACTATTTACAAGGCTTATCTCATGGCAGACAGTTTAGTTTTCAGTCGGAGTATGAAAGAAAAATACATGATCAAAATCTAAAGACCTTAAATATGCTGGAGCAAAAATAGTATCCAATGCTCTGCAGAGTATTAAATATGGCACAATCAAAAATGTCCAATATTTGAAATAGGCTGATGAAATATATGAATATTGATATACGTTGGAAGCAAAGATTTTCAAATTTTAAAAAAGCAGCACAGCAACTTACTGAGTTTATAGAAAAGGGAGAACTTAATAATAATGACTAGGACATTTATCCATGGATAGATGTCCTTTTTTAGTGCAAAGATTGCAAGAGAAAAGCAAGTAGACTAATATTGTAATAGCATTAAAATAACATATAAAAAAGTTGTTTTTAGGAAAGTGAGGCTTGTTATGAAAGGAAATCCGAAAAAGTTCAGGAAGATTTACTCAATTGCAGCAGCAGTTGCATTATTAGGCGCCTTTTTTATATGGCAAAATAATGGAATCGTTATAACCCACTATCAATATACCAATCACAAAATACCCGAAAGTTTTGAAGGGTTTATCATTGTCCAGGTTTCTGATTTACACAATAAAGATTTCCATGGGAGATTATCAAAGAAAATAAAGGAAATTAAGCCTGATGTGATTTTTATTACGGGGGATTTGATCGACAGACGAAATACGAAAGTGGATGTTGCAATACAATTCATTGAAGAGATCGCTCAAACAGCTCCTATATACTATGTTTCAGGCAATCATGAGCAATTGTCTAAAAGGTTTGATGAATTAAAAGAAAAATTAAATGAATGGAATGTAAATATTATGGATAACTCATTTGTATTGCTAGATCAAAATGGAGACAAGATAGGATTGATGGGCATAGCTGATCCGGCAATTTATCAAACTGAGCGTTCTTATCTTCAGGAGGATAGCAGTGCATATGTCCGAAATAGTCTTGAGGATCTATATAGAAATGTAGATACAGAATTTAACATTCTTCTTTCTCATAGACCGGAGGTATATCCTGTATATGAAGATATGAAAGTGGATTTAGTTTTTAGTGGGCATGCCCATGGGGGACAAATAAGAATCCCCTTTATTGGAGGACTGATTGCGCCCAATCAAGGGTTTTTTCCAAAATACACGGAGGGGATCTATACCAATGGAGTGACATCCATGGTTGTAAGCAGAGGATTAGGCAATAGTCTTTTCCCCCTCCGAATTTTTAATCGCCCAGAATTAGTAGTCGTTACTTTAAAGCGCTAAAGGGATACTTGTTTTATGTCGGCAATTTTTAGTAAGCATGATGCACTTCGGCAGCTTCTGCATCAGCTTTTGTTCTGTGCACTGTGCCATGGGGGTGTTGAGGAGGCGCATAAATGGAGTACAATTTAATGGGTGTAGGACCGGTATTGATGAGGTTATGCCATTTCCCAGCAGGTATGATGAAAGCATAATCTTCATACACTCTGGCTTCAAAATTCAGTTGATCTTTTCGGTCGCCCATTCTGACAATACCTTGCCCCGACTCAATGCGAATAAATTGATCAAGATATGGATGGACTTCTAAACCGATATCTTCTCCCACACCAATACACATCAAAGTAACTTGCAAATGTTCTCCTGTCCAGAGGGCAGTACGGAAGGCATTATTTTGCTCTGCTGCTTCTTCAATGTTTACTACAAAGGGTTTAGGGCCGTGATCTCTTAAATCAATAAATTTAGCAGGTCGTATCTGAGGAGTAAAAGGAACATGAGAAGGAGTGTGAGGATTCGGATAGACTGGATGATACATCGGTTGCTGATTGTAGTAAGGATACGAATAATGTGTATGCATATACATTTGTGAATTCATGTAGTTCTGATATGGATAGGATTGATATCCGGAATACATATGATTCATCCCTTTCATAAGTTTTGTAATATTATATGTATTACAATATTAAGAAAGTGATGAAATTATTGGTAAAAATCAGATATTTCTCTGAGCAGTTTTATGACTCGGGTAAAGAAAGTTATTTCGATGGGTAAAGAATATAGTGTTTAAGTAGAAATTTGTCGGTTTTACTGACTGCACTCGGTGCAAGAGTTTCATAAGTAAAATTTTTTCTTGTGACCAAATTTCTGTTTTTGATATCCATGTATAGATCAGCCATATTTGATTTAAACTAACTAGAAATATTTCAGTGCATACGAGTTGGTGACATTATGAATCAGCGTTTGGGAGATATTTTAGTTAACAGTGGATTGATTACTAAAAAACAGTTGGACGAAGCATTGAAAGAACGCAGTGAAACCAATAAGAAGTTAGGTGAAGTACTGATCGAATTGGGGTATGTTACTGAGGAAGATTTATTAAAAACCCTTGAAATTCAGCTAGGAATTCCAAGGGTTAATCTGGAGGAAGAATGGATTAATCCGAAGGTTCCGCAGCTTATTAGTGAAGATTTGGCCAGAAGACATATGGTTTTTCCTTTTAAAGAAGAAGATAAGATTTTACATGTTGCTATGGAAGATCCTTTAAATTTCTATGGAATTGATGATTTAAAAATCACAACAGGACGTGGAATAAAGCCATATATTGCAACCAAAAAAAGTATACAGGTAGCCATAGAAAGATATTATGGAAAACAGTCTGCGAAACAAGCAATGGAAGATTTTAGAAGACAACAGGGGGAATTAGAAGAAGAAATCGAAGCTGAAATTTCAGATGTTGAAATGGCACCTATTGTCCGTATTGTGAATTCAATTATTAAACAAGCAATTATCAGTCGTGCCAGTGACATTCATATTGAACCTTTCGAAGAGTTCCTTAGAGTTCGCCTTAGAATTGATGGTGAATTGCAGGAAGCTATGAGATTGGATATCAATGCGCATCAAGCTGTTGTGGCAAGGATCAAGATTCTTGGTAAAATGAATATCGCAGAAAAAAGACTTCCACAAGATGGGCGGATAGAGATTAAAGCAAATAACCGGGAAATCGACCTTAGAATATCCATATATCCTACGGTTTATGGTGAAAAAATCGTGATTCGATTACTGGATAGAAATAACTTCATAAAAGGAAGGGATAATTTAGGATTTACAAACGAGGATAGTCAACGTATTGATTATTTGATTAGAAATCCTGATGGTATTCTGCTGGTTACTGGTCCTACAGGAAGCGGAAAAACGACAACTCTTTATACTTTACTTTCAGAGCTTAATGATGAACATAAAAATATCGTAACCGTTGAAGATCCGGTAGAATATAAAATTTTTGGATTAAATCAGACATCGGTCAATCCCAAAATTGGCCTGACCTTTGCTCATGTACTTCGCTCCATCTTAAGGCAAGATCCGGACATTATTATGATTGGTGAGATCCGTGATGCGGAGACTTCACAGATAGCAATAAGAGCCGCTATTACTGGTCATTTGGTATTAAGTACGCTGCACACCAAAGACACTGCTTCAACGATCATACGGTTATTGGATATGGGGGTGGAACCCTATCTTTTATCATCTGCTTTAATAGGGGTAATTTCCCAAAGGCTTGTGAAAAAAATCTGCCATCACTGTAAAATTGCCTATGAACCGAGTGAAAATGAATTGAATATCCTAAAGATCAAGGAATTAAAAATCCTTTACAAAGGAGAAGGATGCAACTACTGTAAAAACACAGGCTACAGAGGAAGAACGGCAATCCATGAAATCATGTATGTAGATCAAGAAATCAGGAAATTAATAAATAAAAATGCGATTGAAGATGAGATAAAGGATGCTGCGATTAAAAACGGAATGACTACTTTAAGTGAGAATTGCAAAAAGCTCGTAATAGAAGGTATTACCACTGTCGAAGAATTTATAAGAATTTCATATTCTTTAGACTAGGAGTTTGAAAGAAATGCCTCAATTTAAATATCAAGCAATATCCCAAACAGGAAAAAGGCTGGAAGGTATTCAGGATGCCAATAATGAATCAGAAGTAATCGCTTTACTTAAAGAAAAAGGGTATATCCCCATTAAGATTTTTAAGCAGTTAGACAAGGATATTTTAAAGAACTCTTTATCGTTTGAAAAAGTAAAAGCAAAGGATCTATCTAATTTTTGCCGCCAATTTTACTTTATGATCCATGCCGGTGTAACCATAGCAAGCGGTTTGGACATTTTAAGAAAGCAAATAGAAAATAAGAAATTAAGAGAAGCACTTGAGGGTATGTATATAGATGTTCAAAAGGGCCAGGAATTATCCCAAAGCATGAAAAAATATGAAAACATCTTTCCACAGCTACTGATTCATATGACGGAAGTCGGAGAAGTCAGTGGAAATCTTGATATCATTATGGATCAAATGGCTCTTCATTATGAGAAAGAAAGCAAGATACAGGATCAAATCAAAAATGCTATGATTTATCCAGTTATTTTAGGAATTGCTTCTGTTCTTGTGATGCTTTTTCTGCTGACTTTTGTAATGCCTTCTTTTGTAACTATGTTTGAAACTTCAGGTGTAGAATTACCTGGACCCACAAAAGTCTTAATCAGGATTAGTAATTTTGTTATAAGATATTGGTACGTACTTTTAGCATTTATTTTATTGCTTTTTAGTTTATTCAGGATTTTTTCCAGGACGAACAGAGGAAGATTTGTTTTAGATACCATAAAAATGAAAATACCCATTGTGAACAAAGCAATAGAAAAAATTGTGTCCTCCAGGTTTGCGAGTACTTTATCCATTTTGCTTTCCAGTGGTATTTCCTTAATTGAAGCGATGGAAGTTGTTTCTAAAGTTGTAAGGAATAAAATTGTTGAGGATGGATTGATCCTTGCCAGTGAAGAGATGAGAAAAGGAGCAGAGTTAGCCTCAGCATTACAGAGAATAAACTTTTTCCCCCCTCTGGTTATCTCAACGATCAGGATAGGGGAGTATTCCGGGACTTTGGATGATATTTTAGCACAACTAGTAGATTTTTATGATTCAGAGGTGGAGTCTGCGATTAAAAGTCTTATAACAGCTTTGGAACCTTTAATGATCGTTGTTATGGCAGTGTTAATTGGTTCTATTGTCATTGCTATGGTGTTACCGATGTTTGAACTTGGTCAGACAATTTCGTAACCCATAAGTATTTTTAAGATATTTATACCAGCAATTTAATGATAAAAGCGTAATTTTATCAAAATAGGACATAATAATACTGCAATGAATTAAAAATTTTGAGGAAGGTAGATATGAAAAAGATCAAAAAATATTTGAAAAGTACACAGGGTTTTAGCTTAATTGAATTAATCGTTGTTATAGCAATATTAGCAGTATTGGCTGTTATTGCAGTACCAAGACTTGTGGGGTATCAAGAGAGAGCCAGAACAAGTACAGACCGCAATAATGCCAGCATTATAGGTAATGCGGTGAGTTTGGCATTGGCAGAAGGAGATTTAAAACTTAACCAAAGTAATGGTACAGCAACTGGTTTTGTAGGTTATGAGGGGAGTTCAGTTGCTGCCAGTGATTTAAGTACCATCTTGGTACCGAAATATCTTGAATCGATTCCTAAGCCTCAATCTGTCGCAGCTGAAGATTTTACAATTAATGTTAATACGAATGGTACGATCAGTATTACTGCCGGTGGCGAAACATTCTATCCATTAACTGATGTTAGCGAATAAGCTTGATCATTCACCCTCTTTTCTGAATACAGGAAAAGAGGGTGAAAATTATGAAAGGTGATTATAAGTGAGGAATATTACATTAGATATAGGTTCTCAGAATATTAGAATCGTTGAGGGAAAAAGCTTCGGCAAAATCTTTACTGCTACGAATTTATGCAGCATTCAAACACCTTTAACAGTTTATGAAGATGGAATGTTATATGATATCGAAACTTTAGCGAATTATCTTAAAGATAAGGTGAAGCAACATAATATAAAAGCTTCTTACATCTCATATATTATCGAGAGCTCTTACATATTATCCCGGGAAATAGAAGCTCCTGCAATCAAAAAACATGAACTCTCATCCATGATTCATTATGAAATGGAACATAATCTGCCTAATCCTGTTGACTATTATATATTGCAGTTTAAAGTTATACATAAATTCGTTGAAGAAGGTATCAATCGATTGAAGATACTGGTTTCTGCTGTTCCCAAGCATATGGTGGAGAGCTATTTTAAATTGTCAAAAATGCTAAATTTAGAACCTCATATATTAAATGTAAAACATGATTCAGTGATCAATCTATTCAAAAAACAATGTGAAGGAAGTAAAAATATTATTTTTTTACTTCTTGATATGGGGCATAGTTCCATAGATGCTATGATTTATGATCAATGCAGATACAGATATAAAAGAAGAATTGATTTAGGAGGTAAAGATATCAGCGAGGAAATTGCAGCATTTTATCACCTTTCCATATCTGAAGCAGAGCAAAGGAAAAAAGATAGTGCTCGAATTAATTTAGAGAGCAGAGAAGATAATACTATTGAAAGTATCACGAGAAAACATGTGGATGAATGGATTGAAGAGATTAATAAAATTATTTTATACTTTACAAAGACCAATGAAGGACAAGCAATCCATAAAATATGGTTATATGGAGGAAGCTCAAAAATCCCTGGTATTTCTGAATATATTTCATTAAAGACCGGGATTTCTACAAGCTCTGTTTATGATGTTGTCAGTACAAATCTCATTAAAATGAAAATCAATAAGCCAGAAACAGACATAAAGGACTTATATACAGACTATGCCAATGCCTTGTCAGGCTGCATAAGAAGCAGGATGATACCATGATGAATAAAGAGTATAACTTTTTTGCACCCTACATACGAGAATCCAGAAAAATGGCTCGAATGCGCTTAGGAATTGTGACTGTTTTATTAGTCTTAGTAGGAAGTATGCTCATTTTACAGATTTTTTCTTTTTTTTACTCCAATAAGTTGAAAAAAAAGTTGTCTTTATTGGAAAGTGAAATAGATACATTTGAAAAGAATCCCAATGTTCAGCAATACAATGAAACCGTCAGAAAATACGAGATTCTCACTGAATACGGTGAAATCATCACCAATGTTGATCGTCTCATTCAATCCACAGATGTTATAGATATCGATATTTTCAATACTCTTGAAAGATGTTTTCCTGCCAATGTCAATATTACATCGCTATCATTAGATATGTTTGAACTGTCCATTCAAGGCAGTGGAACTTCTATGAAGGACATAGCAGAGCTTGAAAGAAACATGAGAAACAATGAAAGATTTGATAAGGTTCATGTGAGTGTAATCAATCGTAGTGAAAATACAACGACTTTTTCTGTTACGTGCCTTATTAAGGATGTGAGAATTAATGAAGCTCAGTAGACGAGAAATCATCCTAATCAGTATATTACTTGTCTTATTGATAGGGTATGGATATGGTCACTACATTTATTCACCAAATAAAAGTAAAATGAGGGCGCTGAAAGAAGAGGTGGATCTTGCCCAGAAAGTGGTTCAGGAATATCAGCTTAAAGCAATACCTGAAAATAAACTATATGAGGATTATGCACAAGCTGTACAGCATACAATATCGATAACCAATCGGTATTATCCGGACATGTTGCAGTCCGAAATCATTTCAGATATGCAAAAAATCATCGAAGGCTCGGGTATTCAGGTAAGCAGCATGAACTTTTCAAGTCCGACATATACGGTCGTTATGCCACGGCCTGAGGTGAATGGTACAGTCAGTGTACTGGAGAATTTGGCGCTTTCTTTTAACCATCCTACAGAGGAAGTAAAAGAAACTACTCAAATTAATTCTGATCAAAACGAGCAAGTCAAATATATGAGTATCACATTGAGCTTTACTGGAACTTATAGTAATATAAAAAATTTTATTCATCAAATTAACAATAATAGATATCAATTGATACTTAATCATATTGCATTCAATTCTACAAATCAAAAAGAAATGTATGTTGGCAATGCAGTTATTGACGTATATAGCATGCCACATATAGCAGAAGAAGAGAATAATACTTCTACCCGTCCTGTAAGTTAAAAGTATTAGAAAACTTCTTCTGGTAATAAAGAAGGTGAAAAAGAAGTGATTTCTTTTTTTAGATTTAAGTTTTCTTTAAACCAAGGTTTTACCTTAATAGAAGTGTTGGTATCCCTATCCTTAATTTCTATGATTCTCACAGCAGTTTTAGGGTTATTTGTGTTTTCCGCCAAGAGCAGTAAAAGATCAAAAGAATCTTTTGATGCAACCTATATTGCCAGAAATCATATGGAAATGATTTATGGACTAAGTAAAACCGTTGATTTCGAATCCGGGCTTGACAGACTTCGAACAGAAAAAGGTTTTGAAAGACTTTCACTTTCTGAAAATTTATTTGGTAAGACTGTGGAGGAGAAATATGTGACCATTTCTCTTAAAGAATGGGGTAATCTGATCGATGCGATCGTGAATGTTTACGAAGACAGTATTTTAAGGGCTAAAATGGAAACTTTATTAATCTGGGCGGAATAGGTGTTTTACAATGATCAATAATGAACAGGGAGTTACTCTAATAGAACTAATTATCTCTTTAGCAATTTTTTCAGTCATTATCTCTATAACTTTATCGGTTTTATTGCTTGGCAGCAAAACTTTTAAACAGCAAACAACAGAAACCAATGATCTAATGAATATAAGCAATGCAATCCACTATTTGACGAAAGAAATCAGAAAAGCAGATCAGGTAAAGGTAGAAAGCGGAATGCTTATTTTAAATGAAAAAGACATATATAAACTAGAGAATCAAGCCATTATGAAAAACAGTACGCCGGTGTTTTATAACATAGAGGCATTTGAGATTAATAAAGTAAGTTCAAAAATAGAAATTGTAATTAAAGGAATTGGGGAAGAAGAAGTGGAATCAACCATTTACCTAAGATAAAGGAGCTTGTATGGTATTGTTTAAAAAATGGATTAAAAACGAAAAGGGCTTTGCCCTTACTTTTGTTTTACTGGTATTGGTTGTTGTATCGATATTGGGACTGGCAATCATAGGCATGACCACATCTGCTTTTAAAATGACAAGAATCCATTCTGACAGCGAAAGTGCTTATTACATAGCAGAAGGAGGGGTGAACTATACGATTGATTGGATTCGTACGAAGGTGAATGATTTATACGATAGGGTCCGTTCTGCAGATGAGTTTTTTGCTAACTTAGAAAGCAATATGAATAAGCCTATCATACTTGATACTTTTGAAAGTAATTTTGGGAGAACTCCGGAAGCCATGATTACCATTACCGGCTCTCGTAGAAGCGGAGAAGACAGTGCAGATTATACCATAACCTCCAGAGGACGTATAGGCAACAGTACAAGAACTGTAAAATCAGTGATAACAGTCAATTGGACTGAAAATGGTTTCGCTTATATGAAAGATATTTTTTTATATGGCTCGAAACTCAAATTTACCGGCAGCAGTATCAATGGAGAAGAAGGAACGATCATATTTGATTCAATCAATTTGGATAATAATCCTTCTTTGAAAGTCTCTAATTTATATTTTAATGCTTCTGTTACTTTGGATCATAGTTCCGGAGATATTGGAAACAGAAACAAGCCGGGAAAAATATATATTAATGGAGATTTGAATTTTCTAAGCGGTGCTGTTCGAGATATTTTTGGAGATGTATATGTGAATGGCAATCTAAAACTAGCAGGGGCCAGGCTTTATGGAAATGTCTATGTGAATGGAGATGTTGAATTGGATTGGACGCCACAAATCCATGAAAACATATACTATACGGGAATTTTGAAAGCTCCAGAATATTTTAGTAGGGATTTATTGGATAAATGTATAAAAGTAGATGAACTACCTGATTTTGAAATACCTTTATTAGATTTTGAGCTTAGAGAAGATGCATGGTATGCTGCCCATGGTTACACAGTACAAGATAATGTATCCGAAGAGAATATACCTGATCATGCCAGAATCCTGGCGAATCACTATTATTCGGACAGCAGCCAAAGTCCCAGTGGTAATATTATCATCATCAGTAAAGGGGATATTGTTATAAAAGGCTGGCGCCACATTACAGGGGTGTTAATTGCGCCCAATGGCAGTGTATTTCTTGAAGGAGGTTCTTTTACAGGGATTATCCTGTCTAAAGGAGGAGTAATTACAGAAAGGGGAGGCTGGGATCTAAATATGAAACAGCTTTCTGACTTTTTTACGGAGGATACTTTGCCTGTAACTGTATCGAAACACAGAGAAATAGATGCTGGGGGTGAAGAAACTGATACGAATGAGCAAAACAGAGTGATCATTAAATCTCCTGTTCAGGAGAAATGATCTGAACCATTTCATTTGGAAGAGAAATAATTTCAGAATATAAAATATCGTGAAAATCAACATTTGCCTTTTCATCTGTATTTGAAGACATTGGTGACTTGATTGAACGACTGCTTTTGATAAAAAGTTCAATATCTTTAGTATCTAAATTTGGATAAATCTTTTTCGTCAATATATTCCCCTTGGAGATGAAAAAAAGTTTGTGTCCGTTAGTAATTGGTATTTTCAGTAAGATATCCTTTGATATCAAATCTTTATAACGCCATATGCCTTCACTGATGTATTCCAATCCCTGCATGAGATCTCTATATTTTGCTGCACTTTCATATTTATATTGCATAGAGCATTCTTTCATTTTCTCTTCTAACTTACTCATTAAAAGTACCATTTTTGTGTTGTCTGAAAAAATTTCTAACAAAACAGCCTTGTTTTGATTAAAAGCATTTTGATCCATGGGCGAGGACATGACATGGTATTCAAATTCATAGCTTCCGTTTCTTTTAACAAGAGGGAAAATGGATTTAAAGGAATTGATGATATTTAAAAGAGTGGATCTTTTTCTAAAAGGCCCATAGGTATTTTCTTCCCTCTGATGGACAACAGATAAGGCGTTAAATCTATTATAGTTTTCTACTTTTAAATAAACATATTTCTGATCATTTTTCATCTGAGAGTTGAAACTAGGCTTTATTTCTTTAATCAATTGACATTCTAAGAGACGGGCTTCTAAATGCGTATCAGTTACGATGTAGTCTATATCATCGATGAACAGAACTAATTTTTGGACTTTTTCCCATTTTGGGTTATCCACAAAGTATGATTTTACTCTTTTTATAAGGCATTTGCTTTTACCAATATAAATGATATTGCCTTTTGAATCCAACATTTTATAAATTCCTGGGAGAGCAGGAATTTGATTAAGTTTTTCCCTTAGCTTTTCTGTAATTTCTATCAAGATATTCACCTTTTCTATATTAAGTCAATTCATGTAGTAAATATTATACACTAAATATTGAATAAATAGCAGAAAAAGTAGAAAGAACGATTGATTGAATCTTAGCAAGTGAAAGGATATAATAGTTTTTAGATGCGAAAGAATAAATTTAAGGGCGAGGAGGTTCAATATGGAAAAGCAAGGGAAAGCTATATCTGAAGAAACAAAGCAGTTTATTCTCAAACTTCAGCAAAATGAAGTAACAGACAGAGCCATTTATCTGAATTTGGCAAAACGGGTAAAAAAGCAATCAGAAAAAGAAACCTTGCAGCGAATAGCTGAGGAAGAAGGAGTACATTGTGAAATTTGGGAGAAATATACCAATAAAAAATTAACACCCCAGAAGTTAAAAGTTTGGCTTTATGCTGCTATAAGTTTTATTCTGGGATATACTTTTGCCATTAAAATTATGGAAAAGGGAGAAAAGGATGTACAATACATTTATTCAAACCTGGCTCAAGAAGTTCCAGAAGCAGAGCAGATCCTTAAAGATGAAGAAATACATGAACAGGCCCTGATCGATTTATTAGATGAAGAAAGACTGCAATATGTGGGGTCAATGGTACTGGGACTTAATGATGCTTTGGTAGAGCTGACAGGAACATTGGCAGGCTTAAGTTTTGCTTTACAAGATAACAGATTAGTAGCACTTTCAGGATTGATTACAGGAATTTCGGCGACATTGTCCATGGCTTCGTCAGAGTATTTATCTGCCCGTTCAGAAGGAAATACCAATGCGTTAAAGTCTTCGCTATACACAGGAATTATGTATATCTTTGCAGTGGTTTTACTGGTGTTGCCATATCTTGTGTTGCCCAGTGACCAATTTGTTCCTGCACTAATGATTATGCTGGTTATTGTTGTAGCCATAATTTTTTCATTTACATATTATATTTCTGTTGCAAAGGATTTGCCTTTTAAAAAGAGATTTTTGGAAATGGCTGTAATTAGTTTGTCAGTTGCAGCGTTGTCCTTTGGAGTAGGAATTTTAGTAAAACAGTTTTTAGGAATAGATGTTTAATAGGAATTGAATAGATTTCTAAAAATAATTTAGAAAAGATATAGATAAATTTTTATCATTAGTGTATAATGTTATTGTTATTTTTAGGCTCATTGGTCAAGTGGTTAAGACGCCACCCTCTCACGGTGGAAACAGGGGTTCGAATCCCCTATGAGTCATTAAACGTAAGGGGCGGTTTTTTTTGTTTGAAATGAAACAAAGAAACCGTCTTAATTTTTACTATTCATTAATTAAATGGAGGAGAATTCAATGGACTATAAGAAACTCGCTGATTTGCTTTTCCCTAATATAACAAAAACGGTATCTTATTATGAAGAAACCGTATTCCCCAAAAGGGATTTAAAAGAGGGAGCTGTTGTGACCAGACTTGCACCAAGTCCTACGGGCTTTATTCATCTGGGAAATTTATACGGAGCTTTTGTAGATGAGCGTTTGGCGCATCAAAATGGCGGCATATTTATGCTTCGTATTGAAGATACGGATGATAAACGTAAGGTAGAAGGAGCAATTGAAACAATTATATCTTCTCTGGAGTATTTCGATTTAAAATTCGATGAAGGTGTAACTGTTAATGGAGAAATTGGTCATTACGGACCTTACTATCAAAGCCATCGAGCTGAAATTTACCAAACCGTTGCGAAGTATTTGGTTGAACAAGGCAGAGCATATCCTTGTTTTTGTACAGAAGAAGAATTATCAGAGGTAAGAAAGCAACAGGAAGCTGAAAAGGTTACTCCTGGTTATTACGGTAAATGGGCTAAGGATAGAGATTTAACCCTTGAAGAAATAGAAAAGCGATTGAAGAATAAGGAAAGTTTTGTTCTGAGATTCAAATCTATGGGAAGTGAAGAAGGAAGATTTGAAATAGAGGATGCTATAAGAGGCACTCTTTCCATGCCGGAAAATTTTCAGGATATAGTACTTTTAAAATCCAATGGCATACCCACATATCACTTTGCCCATGTTGTGGATGATCATTTGATGAGGGTTACCCATGTTGTCAGGGGAGAAGAATGGCTTTCAACCCTGCCTATTCACTATGAATTATTTAAAACTCTGGGTTGGGAGCTTCCAATATATTGCCATACAGCCCATATGATGAAAATAGATAATGGTGTAAAGAGGAAATTATCCAAAAGAAAAGATCCTGAAATGGGATTGGGCTACTATATGGAACTGGGATATTTCCCGGCGGCGGTTAGAGAATATCTGTTAACCATCCTGAATTCTAATTTTGAAGAATGGAGAATGGCAAATCCAGACAGCAATATTAGTGAATTTAAATTTAGTTTAAACAAAATGAGTATTTCAGGGGCATTGTTTGATTTAAATAAACTCAATGACATCAGCAAAGATGTTTTGGTAAAAATCCCTGTTGAAGAAATCTATAGCTTTTTACTTGACTGGGCTAAGAAATATAAACAGGAAATCGTAAGCAATTTAACCGAGCATAAAGATTCTGTAATCAAATTATTATCTGTAGGAAGAGACGGTGCAAAACCTCGTAAAGATTTAATTTATTGTGAACAGATCTTTGATTTTATTAAATATTTCTTTGATGAGTATTTTGAAATCGTTGATCCTTATCCTCAAAACATTGATGAAGAAGAAGCAAAAAAATTACTGAAAGCATATCTTGAAACCTATGATCATAATGACGACCAAACCCAATGGTTTGAAAAAATCCGTGAAATCGCTGAGCAAAACGGATACGCAGCTAAACCTAAGGACTATAAGAAAAATCCGGATATGTATAAAGGTCATGTAGGGGATGTAAGTACGGTTATACGATTGGCTATTGTAGGACGAGCATCCTCACCGGATGTTTGGGAAATTCAGCAGATTTTAGGTGAAAAGAAAGTTCGAGAAAGAATAAAAAAAGCTGCTATGTAGTAAATTAATAGATAGATAAAAAACCTCCAAAGTCTACTGTAATGACATTGGAGGTTTTTTTATTTTTTATATATGAAAGACTGATTTTTTTCTGGGGACAATAAATAATATAAAGCAGTTGAAGCATCTTATATTTCATTATAAAAGGAGAGACAATCAATGAGCAAGCTGCTATATATTAAAGTCAATGCAAAACCGGAAGGCATATCCAGGACCTTTAAGATTTCTGATCACTTTATCGGTGCATATGTTCAAACGCACCCGAGCGATGAAATCATTACTTTGGATTTGTATAAAGAGGGCATAAAGTTTTTATCGGCAGAGGATATTCAATCGATCTACGGGCATAAAACTGAAGAAAGCAAAAAACATCCTGTTTTGAAATATGCCTATCAATTTGCTGAAGCGGACAAATATGTTATTGCAGAACCCATGTGGAATTTGAGTATCCCGGCTATACTAAAGGCATATATCGATTATATTACTGTTTCTGGGATTACGTTTAACTATACTGAAGATGGCCCTGTAGGCTTATGTAAAGGAAAGAAGGCAGTCCATATTACAACTCGAGGTGGGCAGTATTTAGTAGAGCTCAAGGCAGCATTTGAAATGGGGGACAGATATTTAAGGACGATATTTGGTTTCTTTGGAATTACTGATTTTACCACCATAGTTGCTGAGGAACTGGATATCGTAGGAAAAGATGTGGATGCGATTGTAGAAAATGCCATACAGAAAGCTCAAGAACTAGCTAAAACTTTTTAATGAACATGAATATCGATGATTTAATAAATATGTAAAATAAATAACCGGCAGTGACATTCACCTTGCCGGCTTTTTACTTTAAAATAAGAAAATTCGTTTTAACTTGCAAAGGACCAAAATGTTTTACTTCTCAAGTGCCCTAATCGCTTTATTGCTGATCTGCAGGGAAAAGTATACCAGCAAATTTGCGTGCTTTTTCAAGGACTTTCATTACGGAACGCGTATGCTCAAGCCATTTATAGCAAGTATCATAGTCTTGTTCATTAACGACTTTAGTAAAGCTTTCGAATTCATAAACAAGATGATTATCGCTTTCCTGAAGGTTGATGGTTTTGCTGGTTTGACCAATAGTTATGATCAGTTCTTCGCATCTGCTTACATGACTATTGATTTTGAGGGTTCCATCTTTGCCCTGAACATAGGCAAAACCTTTGCTTTCACTGTCTTTTGCAGCGACAGCAGAACAAGCAAAGTTAGGATACTGTAAAATAGCAATCCCGGATGTATCAATGCCATTTTCTGCTTTTTTGGGGAAATAGGAAACGGATTCTGGCTCTCCGAAGAGGCCAACAATGAAGTGGATATTATAGACATTAATATCCATAAGTGCTCCTCCAGAGAACTCTGGATTAAATATATTGGGCGTTTCACCGTTTTTAAACGCATCGTAACGGCTGGAATATTGGGAGAAGTTCGTCTGCACCACCGATAACTCTCCTATTTCTTTCATATGTTCTTTTAAAGCTTTCATATTGGGAAGATGACAGGTTGTAATTGCTTCAAATAAAAATTTTCTTTTTTCTTTTGCAATTTGCACCAAATGCTCGGTTTCTTTTACAGTGGAAGTGAAGGGTTTTTCTACGATGGCATTTTTCCCGGCATTCAGTATTTTTAGTGCATAGTCATAATGTAGACTATTTGGCAATGCAATATATACGGTGTCAATTGTATCGTCCTTTAAAAATTTTTCGAAATCCGTATAGCATTTTTCTAAATGAAACTTTTTTGCGATCGCTTCACCTTCTTTGGCACTTACAGGTCTGTTATAGATGGCAATAGCCTGAGAGCCTGAGACTTTAGAAATTGCGTCTAAGCATTTTTCTACAATTGGACCATGTCCCATCACACCTATTTTCATATCAACTTTCCTCCTGTTAAATTTGAATTAAATCAATTATTTCATAAGATACGCGCTTCTGCAATATGGTCTAACTTTTTTTCTCAATTCATTATTGACAATTAATGAGGGTGCAAACCAAGCAAAACCTAAAATGTATAAATTACCCATATTTTAATAAAAACAACGGTCTAATTTGTATAAATTATCCATACCGATGACAGCAATAATATGCTATATTTGATTAATGGAAGAAAGATCAATTCAAGGAGGGTTATAATGAGAAACTGGATCAAAAAATTCATACAGTTTAATATATTACTGGGATTTTTATTTACTGTTTTAAGTAGTACAGTATTTGGAATGGAAGAGCAGATCAATCGGGCAGTGGTTTTTCCGATTGATTACAAAGGAAAGGCGTTTATTAATGGAGAATATGTATCTTTTAATGGGGATGAAAAGATTTATCTTAAAGATAATACCACTTACGTACCACTTCGATTAATGACGTATCTTATTAGCAACGACGAAGAGCATTGGGAGGCTCAATGGGACGGAGCCAAGCCTAATGAAGTCGTTTTGGTGTGTACATATATGGAGAAAATTGATCAAGGAGGATGGATGAATACAGGAAAGCCTCAGACTTCTATTAAGCTTACTGTAGACAGCAAAACAATGATTTCTAAGGGGCAAATGATCGAATTAAGCGCAACCCCTAAAAAAATCAACGGGAGAATTGTTCTTCCAATCAGAGCCATTGGTGAGGTATTGAATAGAGAAATTGCTTTTAAAGACGGATTAATTTTTATTTCAAAAGAACCCCTTAAGCTTAATGACAAACAAGCGGACGCCATCATTAATGAAATAAAAGAAAGATTTTGGGATACCAGTAAGAAAGTTAAAAAATATAAAGTTGTGGAAGATGACGAGGAGCTTATAGCTGCACAAAATGTTAATGGAAAAACGTATTTCAACGTTGTTGGATACAATTCCAGCAGTCAAATTTGGATTCAAAAGCTTTATACCCAGGGAGAGAAAGGTCCGGTATTGCTGAAGGAAATAAAAAATTACGTTTCAGTGAGGGAGCCCTTTGTTGAAGATGTTTTTTATTATGGAGAAGAGAAACAGGGACAAGTGGTTTTGAATGAATATAATTTAAATACGAAGCAAACTCGTCAAATTGGCGAACTGGATATAAAAGGTCATGATTTTTCAGCGATAGTAAAAATCATTCCTAAAGAAAACAAGATTTACTTCATAGCTCATTATGGAGATTATACTATGGGTGGCGAGACATTATATGTTGTGGAGAATGGAAAGGTTGAAGAACTCACGGGGGCTAAACAGTTTGGAAGCATTATTATAGAAAATGGCAAAATATATTACAGCAACATAAATTTTATGGGGAATCCTACAAATAACTTATTTGAATATGATGAAAATTCCAGAACAGAAAAAAGATTGGGGGAAGAAGGGTATACCTATGATGTAAACAGGAGAGAAACCCTTTATAGTGTTGCTAATAGTTTAAAACTTCTAGAAAATAAGTTATATACCCTTGGCTATCTGGAACAAAGCGATCAACTACCTTGCCTTTACAGCATTGATTTACAAACAGGTGCAACTAAAAAGCTTAGTCTTCCAACTTCGCAATTTTGGATCGTAAATGACAAAATATACTATATAGAGGCTACGGCCCAAACTCTTATTACAATAGATTTAGAAGGTAATGGTAAGAAGACATTAATCAATAAGCCTATAGCCCAGGCAAAATTTAACGGAAAAAGTTTCTATTATACTCTTTTAAGTAATAATAACGATTTAGCTGCGGGATTTTATAAGTACACATTGGATACTAATGAAACAGCAAGCCTTAGTTCAAAACGAGTGAAAGATTTTTATATTGGTTCTTCAAAGATTGGCTATATAACAACTGGATATGATGCAGGAATTTATCTGATACAAGACGGTAAAACGATTGGTATAGAGAAAGATCCTGCTTATGATTATCTGTTTGCCGGAGAGCAAATGATTATTATAAATGTAAAGGATAATAAATTAGAAATATTGAAGTAAAACATAGATTAATCAATCATTGAAAAATTCGGTTAAGATGATTCTTCTTAACCGAATTTTTTGTGCCACAAATAAGATCAAGAAGATTGAAATTAAGAATATCTTAAAATTTTCGTTATTTAATTTTTAAGTTATTTATATAATAATGAATATATTATTTTCTTTAATGACAGTGGATATTTTATTGCATTATCCAATAATATCTAGTAAAGTAAAAGAGTTAAGAGCAAAAATTAATTTTCGAAAGCGTGGAGGTAGTAAGATGTTTTTAATTGAGTTATTGAAAGTTATTATTCTGGGAATCGTGGAAGGGATTACGGAATGGCTGCCCATAAGCAGTACAGGACATATGATATTAGTTGAAGAATTTATTCATTTAAATGCTTCAGATGCATTTAAGGAAATGTTTTTTGTGGTGATTCAACTGGGTGCCATTCTGGCTGTTGTGCTTCTTTATTTTAATAAGCTCAATCCTTTTTCACCAAGCAAAACCAAAAAGGAAAAGAAAGAAACAATGGAAATTTGGTTTAAAGTAATTGTCGGCGTCCTTCCGGCTGGAATATTGGGTGTATTATTTGACGACTGGTTGGATGAACATTTTTATAACTATCAGGTCGTAGCCATTACTTTGATCCTTTATGGAATACTCTTTATCATCGTAGAAAATCGCAACAAAGGTAAAAAGCCTAAAATTAAAAATTTTGATCAATTATCTTATGCTACTGCTTTTTCAATAGGGCTGTTTCAGGTATTATCCTTAATTCCAGGAACATCTCGCTCTGGGGCAACGATTCTGGGTGCGATTATTCTTGGTACATCCCGTCATATCGCAGCTGAATACTCATTTTTCTTATCTATTCCGGTAATGTTCGGGGCAAGCTTATTAAAGCTGCTAAAGTTTGGATTTAGTTTTACAGGAATGGAAATAACTATTTTGCTGACAGGTATGTTTGTAGCGTTTGTTGTATCAGTGATTGCTATTCGATTTTTGCTAAGATACATAAAAAATAATGATTTTAAAGCCTTTGGATGGTATCGTATTGTTTTGGGTATTTTAGTTATTGGATATTTTCTTCTGTCTGCATAATATTTAAAAACATTCTGTTTTCTGGTAAGTGGTGATTGAGATGGTTAGATGTCCCTGGTGTGGGAATGATGAGTTGTACATAAAGTATCATGATGAAGAATGGGGTGTGCCCAATCATGATGACCGTAAGCATTTCGAATTTTTGGTTCTGGAATCAGCACAGGCTGGATTAAGCTGGATTACCATATTAAAGAAAAGAGAAAATTATAGAAAGGCATATTGTGGTTTTGATCCGGAAAAAGTAGCTTTATTCGATCACGAAAAAATAGAAGAGTTAATGAAAAATCCGGGGATTATTAGAAACAGAAGGAAGATAGAAGCATCTGTCAATAATGCGCGGAGGTTTTTAGAAATTGTTAACGAATTTGGAAGCTTTGATCGCTATATTTGGTCTTTTGTGAACAACAGGCCAATCCATAATCATTGGAAAGATATAAAGGATGTTCCTGCAAATACAAAACTATCAGATGAAATCAGTAAAGATTTAAAGAAAAGAGGATTTCAATTTTTGGGTTCTACAATCGTTTATTCATATATGCAGGCAGTAGGCTTGGTTAACGACCATATAGTTGATTGTTTTTTAGGGGGTTTATAAGTCCCCTAAAATTTTGGATAAAATTCTTTGATCTATTTTGGTTAAGGTATCCCCTGGCTGAATAATATATTCGGTATGATTCGGCTGGCAAGGCACTCTTTTCTTCTAATCTATTGTATACTATGAAATAAAGGTGTGTTAGGTAACAGTATTTACCATTAAGTTCAATCTTTCTAATGACAGTGTGCCTTGTTATATTTATTAAATAATGCTATGATACTATTGTCGTAAATGATCTATTTTTAGAAGCACTGGGAGGAAATAATATGACAATCTCATTAGTTGATTTTCTTAATCAACTGGTTTCTAATCCTGCATTATTGATTACGGTAATACTAACTTTGGGGGTTGTATTGGTTAACGGTTGGACGGATGCACCTAATGCCATAGCCACTTGTGTTTCTACCCGTTCTTTAGAACCTCAAAAAGCAATTTTTATGGCAGCTGTTTTTAATTTTTTAGGTGTATTGGTTATGACGGTGATTAATTCAACAGTGGCGCAGACGATTTATAATATGGTTGATTTTGGAGGCAATTCAAAAAAATCTTTAATAGCTCTTTGTGCTGCACTATTTGCTATTGTTATATGGGCTACTGCAGCCTGGGCTTTTGGGATTCCTACCAGTGAAAGTCATGCATTAATAGCAGGCCTTTCCGGAGCAGCTATAGCGTTGCAGAAAGGCTTTTCTGGTATTAACGGGGCAGAGTGGGTAAAAGTCATATACGGATTGTTTTTATCTACACTCCTCGGATTTTTTATGGGTTTTGTTATTGTCCGTATCACGGAATTTGTCTGTAAAGGCATGGACAGGCGAAAGACAATACCTTTTTTTCAACAGGCACAAATTCTTGGTGGTGCGGCAACAGCTTTTATGCATGGAGCCCAGGATGGTCAAAAATTTATGGGAGTTTTTATGCTTGGAATTTTTCTTGCAAATGGGACAAGTGGTGTGACTACTTTTACTATTCCTGTCTGGTTGATGGTGCTTTGTTCTGCAGTCATGGCTTTGGGGACTTCGATCGGAGGATACCGTATTATTAAAACGGTTGGAATGGGTATGGTAAAGCTAGAAAAGTATCAGGGTTTTTCAGCGGATGCAGCAGCAGCGGCTTGCCTTTTACTATCATCCGTATTTGGTATTCCTGTCAGTACAACCCATACAAAGACAACTGCTATTATGGGCGTTGGGGCTTCCAAAAGACTTTCTTCAGTAAATTGGGGAATAGTAAAAGAAATGCTTGCAGCCTGGATTTTAACATTTCCTGGTTGTGGAGCGGTTGGATACATTATGGCATACATCTTTATGAAAATTTTCTAATAAGAATGAAGAAAGGAAAAAGGATATGGCAAGAAAAAACGAATATAATTATTTTGAGGCATTTGTGAACTTGTCAAAGTTTTCTTTACAGTCAGCAGAAATTTTGAACAATACCTTACGTAATTTCAGTACCAAGTATTTATCTGATAGAATAAAGGAAATGCACGAGATTGAGCATTCTGCAGATCAAGCAAAGCATGAAATGGTAAACAGACTGTTAAAAGAATTTCTTCCTCCTATTGAAAGAGAAGATATTATCAGCCTTTCTCAAAAGATTGATGATGTAACAGATGCAGTAGAAGATGTTTTACTTCGCATTGATATGTTTAATGTTCAATCCATTCGTCCTGAGATTTTAGAGTTTACTCAACTAATCGTTAATTGTTGCCAGGCGCTTCATTTGGCTCTGAAAGAGTTTGAAAATTTTAAGAAATCAACGACCCTTCATTCACAAATTGTAAAGGTTAACAGTTTGGAAGAAGAAGGGGACAAGCTTTATACTACTACAATTAAAAAACTTTATCAAAATTGTAAAGATCCTATTGAACTCATGATTTGGACAGAGATACTAAATCGCCTTGAAAAATGCTGTGATGCTTGTGAAGCTGTGGCTGATGATATCCATAGTGTTATGATGAAGAATTCTTAGTGATCTTAGCGATGTTTAATTTTTCTTATAAATGATGATCCGTCTCTATTAAGAGGCGGTTTTTGAATGTCTAAATCTACTATTAAATAAAGGAGCAGAACAATGGATACTTTACTATTGAAGGATTGTACTTTGTGTCCAAGAAATTGTCATGTAGATCGCTTTAATGGTCAAAAGGGATATTGCAAAACAACCTATGAATTAGTAGTGGCCAGGGCAGCACTACATATGTGGGAGGAACCCTGTATATCCGGAGAGAAGGGTTCTGGAACTGTATTTTTTTCAGGATGTGCCATGGGGTGTGTTTATTGTCAAAATTATAAGATCGCCCAGGGATTAAGGGGAAAAAAGATTAGCATAGAGCGGCTTGCGGAGATTTTCCTGGAGCTTCAGGAAAAGAATGCCCATAATATCAATCTGGTTACTCCAAGCCACTATGTACCACAGATCATAGAAGCTATTTCAATATCCAGAAAGAAAGGAATGACTCTTCCTGTCGTATACAATTCCAGTGGATATGAGAAGGTTGAGACTCTGAAGCTTTTAGAAGGATATGTGGATGTCTATCTTCCGGATTTAAAGTACTATTCCAGGGAAATTGCAAAAAAATATTCTAATTGTGAAGATTATTTTTCCTACGCTTCCAAAGCAATTATTGAAATGGTAAAGCAAGTAGGAGCACCTGCTTTTGATGAGAATGGAATGATGAAGAAGGGAGTAATCGTAAGACATTTAGCCTTGCCAGGATACTTAGACGATTCTAAGAAAATCATACAATATTTATACGAAACCTTTGGTGATCAGATTTTTATAAGCATTATGAACCAATATACACCTATGGAAACCATAAAGAAATATCCGGAACTCAATCACAAAATCACAGAAAAAGAATATGAAGCGTTAGTAGATTATGCTATTCAATTGGGTGTCGAAAATGGATTTATTCAAGAAGGAGAAACTGCTTCAGAAAGTTTTATTCCGGAATTTAATGAAGAAGGAGTTTAAAAGACATGGCAAAAGAAAAAAGAACATCAGGGAAAAAATTTAATTGTTCCGTAAAAAACAAATGCGGCGGATGTCAGTTACAGCATTTAAGTTACGAAGAACAGCTTATAGAAAAACAGAAGCAAGTAGAGTCTCTCTTAAAAAAATTCTGTAAGGTTGAAACCATTATAGGGATGGAAAACCCTTATCATTATAGGAATAAAGTTCATGCAGTATTTGACATTGATAAAAGAAAAAATATTATTTCAGGAGTTTATGAAGCAGGATCTCACAGAGTGGTTCCTGTAGAAAACTGCCTTCTTGAAGATCAAAGGGCTGATGCCATTATCAACTCCATAAGAGGATTGCTAAGATCCTTTAAAATCAGAACATTCGATGAAGATACTGGTTATGGATTGTTTCGGCATGTACTGATCCGGACTGGTTTTAAAAGCGGAGAAATTATGGTTGTTTTGGTTTTGGCATCTCCCATTTTTCCGTCTAAAAATAATTTTATAAAAGCTCTTAGAAAACTGCATCCTGAAATAACGACCATTGAACTTAACGTTAATAATAGAAAAACGAGTATGGTTTTAGGCGAAAAAGAGCAAGTATTATACGGAAAAGGATTTATCGAAGACGCACTTTGTGGAAAAGTATTTCGAATTTCTCCAAAGTCCTTTTATCAAATCAACCCGGTTCAGACAGAAGTACTTTATAATAAGGCGATAGAACTTGCCGACCTTAGTGGAAAAGAAATTATTCTGGATGCCTATTGCGGCATTGGCACCATTGGTCTTATTGCCAGTGACCATGTAAAAAAAGTGATCGGTGTAGAACTAAATCGTGATGCAGTTCGCGATGCTATTAACAATGCTAAGAGGAATAAAGTTTCAAATGCAGAATTTTACAATAAAGATGCCGGGGAGTTTATGCTGGAATTAGAAGCAAAAAAACAGCCTATAGACGTTGTATTTATGGACCCCCCAAGAGCAGGAAGCGATGAAAGATTTTTAAGTGCATTATGCAGCTTAAAGCCTAAGAAAGTTGTCTATATTTCCTGCAATCCGGTAACATTGGAAAGAGATCTGAGTTACCTGGTAAAACGAGGTTACAAAGCAGAGAAAGCAGTGCCTGTGGATATGTTCCCGGGAACGAATCACGTTGAGTGCGTAGTATTGATGTCAAGGGTGGAGAAATAAAGAACTGAAAAGCTTGTAAATAAAGGGTTTCCGGACATTTAATCTTTCTCCAGGCTTCTTTACCGGATGTGGCAATGTCAGGAACTCCTTACTTTTATTGTTTGTGGGAATATATCAACTACCCTAAAAATTTATAGTTGAGTTACCAGATTAGATAACCGCTTTTTTTACGGGGGGTTGAGGATACAGGATAGATGTATTTTCTAAAGTATTTATAGTAAAGTGGCATTAAATGTTCTATAGGGCGTATTGGAACGATCGTGGCAGAAAGACCATAGTTAAAATCTAGTACAAAGTATTGTATAAAACAACCGTTCGGAGCTTTTTCTATAAATTCATAGTAATTCATAACAAAATTTAAAAAACACAGCTAAATCATAGACAGGCTGTGTTTTTTTTGCTATAATTTTTACAGAATGGGAGCGTGATATTATGTCTGACCAAGCACAAGAGAAATGGTCATCTATTGATGAGATAGCAGAACATCTAGGTGTAAGTAAAGATACCATTCGAAACTGGATTAAAAAAAATGAAATGCCTGCATACAAAATTGGTAAACAGTGGAGGTTTAGAATAAGCGAAGTAGATCAATGGGTAAAGCGTGGAGACGCTAAAATATAGACTTAATTTGGATTGGATGTGAATGATATGGCTTTTAAAGAGGATTGGAGTTTTCTTGATAAGATAACAATGGGCGCAGTGGGGACTGAAAAGGTAATAGAGCAGTTAAACAAACTAGGGCATAATATTATTGAACTTGAAAGATATTGTACAAGTAATAAAATTTGGTCTACAAAAATAAAAAGACTAAGAATCCCAGATTTACTGTGTTTAAATTGTGGCAAAAGAATTGAATCACGGGCCAAGTCAAAGCTTGGAATAATTATGTCTGATGCTGCTACAAATCCGGATAGGCGCTGGTTTGTTGGATTAAGAGATAATGACATGGTGGCTTTTATTCAGTGCTACAAAGACGTATCAGGGAGATGGAATAGCGAAGGTGTAATAAACCTATTTTCTGTTGGTTCGTTAAAAAGTAAGGAAGATCAAACAAAATTAAGTGCTCCTAAATCTGTGAATGAAGGTGCAGAAAGAGATAGGACATGGAAGAGTTATGTTCCAAGTTTTGATTTTACTGTAGAGTCTATTGAGCAAGAAGGTGAAAAACGGCGATTACGCCTAATTAAATCGAATGGGCGAAGACAATCCAAGTTAATATCTAATGATGAATACATATATGTAAAATGTGGGGAAAGTTATCCCGCAAATTCAAAAATAGCATCTGGTATTGTGCCCATGGAAGAAGACTTTTCTTGCACGCCAGAAAAAAGGTATGATTTTATTAAGGACCTTGAATCCTCTGAAAATGAAACAGTGTACACTGCTGTGAAGGCCTTAGGTTTTCTTGAAAGAAATGACCACGCAATTTCCGAACTTAAAAAAATTGTATCTAATCCCCATATAGATAAACGCATTAGGCTTGAGGGCTATTCGTCTTTATTAAGATTAGGTGAAAATGTTTGGGATGAATTTGAAACTTTTGCATTATCGTCTGAAGAAAAAGAAATTAGAATGGAGTTTGTATTAATTCTAGGTGAATTAACAGAGCTTCCGACAACTGAAATTTTGATAAAGATAGCGAGAGAGCCATCATATGATTCTGAATTGAGGGCAGCAGCTATTTGGTCATTAAATGCTTCTTCTATTGAAACCCAGAAGCTGATTATTGACTTTTGTTTTAACCAAGACGAAGTAATAGCGAATCATGCAATAGCTAAACTAGAAAAGAGCTTTAAACGTTCTCTTACTCCATTTATTTTACAAAGATTCGGTGATAACGAAATAATTAATGCAATTTGTGCAAGAATTTTATCTATTTGCGAAAATTCCGATGAACATGCTATTGTACAAGCTTATTTAAGGGCCACAAATACTGATGTGAAAAACTGGATATTGTTTACTATGGGATTATCTGGAAGAGGAAGATATGAGCAAACACTAAAAAAATATGATGAAAATTATAAAGATACAATAACCAAACTTACTTTAATGTGGGATTACCAGCCATTGTTTCTTGACGATACACGAATTGAGGCAATTGATTTTATTAAAATGCAAAAATAGGTACATGCCGCTTCCTAAACATAAGGAAGCGGCATGTTTTTTACTGAAAAAGATTGAATTGTATAGGTGCGGTAACAGTAATAGAATTACCGCTCAAAATGCTTTCATAATATTCTTTGGCTTCAGAAGCATTAGAAGCAAACCTTAAGGATGAGTTTGCTATGTATTCCAAAGACTCTTCAAATGATATCCAACGTCTCCCTAAGGATTCTGCTACATAGCCAGTTGTATTCGAACCAGCGAAAATATCTAATACCACGTCATCCGGATCGGTAAGCATCTTTATAAAGAATTCCGGTAACTTAGCTGGAAACCTTGCAGGATGCGCTTTAATTCCAAGCTCTTTGCATAATTTTAAGTAAGAGCTAGTACTTTCGGTGTTAGGAATCTGTAAAAGGTTTGATGGTATTGCACCTCCATTATTTTTTGCAAAACTAGCCGAAATATCATGGCCAGAAGGCCTTTCCTTTGGAGTATAGAATTTTTCAGCATCTTTAATAAGTTTTTTCATTCTGTCAGAATAAGGTACCAACACCTTGGTAACATCAGCTTTTGGGAAAGCAGTTTTTGAAAACCACCAAACGGTGTTAACTGCATCTTTCACTCGGATTTTTCTTTTATTGACCCATTCTATAGGTGACGGTAGTTTTGCGGGATTATACCAGAAAAATTCCTCCGCGAGGTTGTATCCAAGATCCTCACAGAATTTTATTAGGACTTTATAATTATAAAGTGATCTTACAGGCTTTCCTTTCTGGTATGCACCACCTAAATCTAGAACAAAGCTACCAGTATCCTTTAATTTAGGCAATAATTTTTGCGCAAATTCTGCTAACCATTCAACATATTCATTTTGTTGCTTATTTCCATATTCCTTTTGTCGTTGTAGCGCAAAAGGAGGTGATGTCATAACTAAGTCGATGCTTTCGTCTTCTAATTGGGGTATTAATTCTAAGGAGTCTCCATTGAAAACCATTCCTTTATTTGTCTTTAAAATAGGTAATGTATTCACGACAACAGTCCTTTCTTTATAAGTATTAGCAGTTAGTATATAATGAATTTTTAGAAAAGCCAAGTAAACTATCATTTTTTGCCGCTTTATAACCTCACTTTAAAAATTTTATTAATTTATGTTTTTTCATAATAATTCAATTAGCGTCATTGTTGCTTAACTATTAAGTAAAAGCTGTTGCTACCTATTCATCTGGCTCAATCTCCATAATATCGGAAATATCACACTTTAATGCCTTGCAAATCTTCACAAGCACATCGGTCGTAACATTTTCGTTTTTACCCAGTTTTGCCATTGAAGATGTACTAATACCAGCCGCTTCTCTTAAGTCTTTCTTTTTCATATCTTTATCAATTAAGAGTTTCCATAGTTTTTTATAGCTTACGGCCATAATTGTCACCTCGCTCGATATAAAGATACCATAAAGTAGTCCAAAACACAATAAAAATTTGAGCTCGCGTATTTTTATTGTGTTTTACGCAATTTATGTTATAATTTACATAAGGAAATATTTGGTCTAGAATGATGATATGTAATCAGGGAGGTACGGTATGGCAAGTGTCAGCTCGTTCAGAGATGTTATTGCAAACATGTATTATAATGAAATCTTTGACGAATTGTCCGAGTATATTGAGGACAACCCGGATAAGCTTGAATCCAATTCATACCATGTGCAATCACCGGATGAAGCAGCATTATCCGATTTTGACATCATAACGTTAGACATAACCGACTCGCCAGGTAACAGTATTTTATTTGACGTAATTGTTTCTGCCGAAGTTGAAATTGCAGAAACAGTACGAAGGAATCGCGAGACTGATGGTATAGAACAATGGTTCCGTATCTCCTGCAGAGCTGACCTTGATGACGGAATTCAGAATTTTCAAATCAACTCTGTTTCAATATACAACAAGTACAGAGAAAGCAAATTAGGCCGACTGTCTGAGTATCTAGTGCCAATTATAGAAAAGGAACAGTTTGACGATGTTGCTACCGATTTTCTAAGTGAATTTTGCCCGGAAGCATTAAGTACTCCTATACCTATTCCGGTAGACGAAGTAGTGAAAAGAATGGGGCTTAAGGTTAAGGAAATCCAGTTAACAAAGCATTTCACTATATTCGGTCAAATAGTTTTTGGAGATTGTACGATAGAATATTACGACAGAAATGAAAGAGCATATAAGCCTTTGGAAGTTTCAAGAGGAACAATTCTCGTGGATCCTAATGTGTATTTCATGCGAAACATAGGGTGCATGAACAATACCATTATTCATGAGTGTGTTCACTGGTATAAGCATAGAAAATACCATGAGTTAGTTAAGACATATAACAGCGATGCTTTACTCATAAGCTGCAGAGTAAACGAAACAACTAAATACAAAAAGCAATGGACGCCAGAAGACTGGATGGAATGGCATGCTAACGGAATAGCACCTCGCATCCTTATGCCTAAATCAATGACCATTAAAAAGATTGAGGAGCTAATTAAAAAGAATGAGCTCCTTTTTGGTACTCACGACAGGCTAAATATAATGGAAAATGTCGTGTATGAATTAGCTGACTTCTTCCAGGTGTCAAGGATAGCAGCCAAAATAAGGATGCTTGACCTTGGATATAAGGAAGTTGAAGGTGTATATACCTACGTAGATGACCATTTTATCAGCAATTATTCATTTAAGGCGGACTCATTACATAAGAATCAAACATACAGTATTAGCCTAAGCGATTCCTTTTTTGAATACTATGCAAATCCTGAATTCGCAAAGATTATAGACAGCGGTAATTTTATTTATGTTGACGGTCATTACGTTATTAACGACTCTAAATACATAAAAAGGTTAGAAAATGGAAGCATTGATCTTACAGACTATGCAAAACTGCATGTAGATGAATGCTGTCTTCTGTTTGATTTAAAGCTAAATAAAGCCTCCAAAATGGACATTGTAGTATACCTCGATTCTATAATGTTCCGTAAAGCTACACCGGATTATAACAGAGTGCCGACATTTAATCCGGACAAGCATAATATGGAAGTATTTAATCGTTCAGAAGAGCTAAAGAAATTTCACGAAGAACTCGTCGAAGAAAGTCAGCATTTGAGCCGTACAACCCAGACATTTTCCCAAGCGGTATATGGACATATCAAAAGAAAAGGTTACAATAAGGTTGTTTTTATAGAAAAGACTTTGCTTTCAGGAAAAACATATGACAGAATAAAAAACAACGAACTTAATAATCCAACTTTAGAAACTGTTGTTGCAATCTGCATCGGATTGGAGCTAAGCCCTACATATAGTGAAGAGATATTAAGGCTTGCCGGCTATACTCTCAATAACACTCCACAGCAATTGGCGTATAAAAAGCTTATCCATTCGTATAGAGGGCATTCAATATATGAATGCAATGAAGTTTTGGAAGCCTTGGGACTTTCCCCTCTTTGTGCAAAGGCATATAAAGAAATGATAAGTTAAAAAAATTGTTGGACTTCTGAAGTCCAACTTTTTATATTTTAAACCGGCTATTATAATGAGATTTTAAGCCATTATGCAAAAAAGGCGCAAAAACCTTACTGCATAATGGCTATTTTTTTGCCAAAATCATGGACTTTAGATGTCCGGACAGGCTTTAACAATTCAAGTAGCATTAAGTCAGAGAGTTGGCCAACCCTCAAAATTGAAGGATGGAGGATATAAGATGCAAGACTCTATGAACAATGCAAAAACGCTGTCAATAATTTCAATGCCCATAAAGGGCAGACCATATAAGCATCAGATTCGTGCTTTCAATTTCATCTGTAGTCTATTTGGGCTTTTGAAGGGTGGTGGTGTTCCTGCCATTTCCGGATGGGGTGCAGCGCTCCTGATGGAAATGGGTTGACTAGCACCGGGAAAACTCTTGTCTCAATTGCCATTATAGGAGCATTGCTTGCTGCAGGAAGAATAAAACGTGTGCTGATTGTTGCGCCACTTTCCATTCTGGGAGTGTGGGAGGACGAATTTAAACAGTTCGCAGATTTCCCATATCAGCTTGTAGTCCTTAATGGCACGATTCAAAAGAAAATCCAACAGCTAAGATTTTTAACTGGCGAAGGTGTCCATGTGGTGGTAGTCAACTACGAATCTGCATGGAGAATGGAAAAGGAACTGGCTAATTGGCATCCTGACCTTATCATTGCTGATGAAGGACATAAAATTAAAACTCATAACACTTCAGTTTCAAAGGCAATGCACCGGTTGGGCTTGCTTGCCCAGTATCGGCTCTTGCTAACAGGAACGGTTATAACCAACAAAGCCATAGATGTATTCAGTCAATATAAGTTTCTCGATTCACGCATCTTTGGAAACAGCTTCTATGCCTTCAGAAACCGTTATTTCAACATGGTCGGCTATGGCAACCATACGCCAGTGCTGAAAAAATCAATGGAACAGGATTTAATGAAAAGGATTCACAGCATTGCATTCCGGGCGACCAAGGCGGAGTGCCTGGATTTGCCGGAAACCACCGATATTATTCGCCATATTGAACTTGAGCCTGTCACTTTAAAGAAATATAAAGAGCTTGTAAAACAAAGCTATACTGAGCTGTCAGCAGGAGAAGTAACAGCTACAAACATACTGACACGCTTGCTTCGTCTTTCGCAATTAACCGGCGGATTCATCGGAAGCGATGACGGCGGGAAAATCGAGCAAGTTAGTGATGCCAAACTGAAAGCTCTTGAGGATATCCTTGAAAGCAGCATTCAAGAAGGGCATAAGCTGGTTGTCATAGCGAGGTTTATTCCTGAAATCCATGCCATATGCAGGATGCTGGAGAAGAAGGACATCGGCTATGCGTGTATTTATGGTGCAACTAAGGACCGCCAAGAGCAAATCCACCGGTTTCAATATGATACTGACTGCATGGTGTTTGTAGGCCAGATTGCAACTGCTGGACTTGGTATTACACTAACCGCTGCAAGCACAATGGTATTTTACTCCCTTGATTACTCCATGTCGAATTTTGAGCAGACAAAAGCCCGCATCCATAGAGTTGGACAGAAGAACGGCTGCACATATATCTACCTTATCGCCAAGGGTACCGTAGACTCAAAAATTCTGACAGCTCTGCGCAATAAGGCAGATCTTGCAAAAATGCTAATAGACGACTACCGCAAAGGAACAAACCCCTTTGCTCCAGAAGGAGGTGAAAGCTATGAGCAATAATGCGATGTTTGAACTTGCTGACCACCTTAAGGAGCTGCGCGAGGCAAAGAAGGCTGTTGAAGAGGAACTGAAAAGCATTAATGCGGAGATTGACGATGTTGAATACCGCCTGTCTGAGCTGATGATCAGCAGTGAGACGCAAAACTTCACAAGAGCAGGAACAATGTTCTGCCTTTCAACGACAACAAGAGCCAGTGCTGCCGCAGGCATGAAGGAGGAACTGTTTGACGCACTACGCAGTAAAGGCTTTGGAGAACTCATCTATGAAACAGTCAATGCAAATTCCCTGTCAGCATTTGTTAAAGAACAGATTGCGGAGAATGGGGACGAGCTTCCGGACTGGCTGAAAGGCCTTGTGAATGTCTTCGAAAAGACAACAGTAACTGTGCGGAAAGCAGCAAGGTAAATAGCTTCAGAAAGCAATGCTCCAATATCAATGTTCAAGGAATAACTGTTCGAAGAACAATGCTTCAAAGAACAATGATATAGATTACATTTCAAATTCATATTTACGGAGGTATAAAAGCATGAAAAACAATGAACTCGTAACTATTAACGAAAATACAGGTTTTCTTCAGCTCGCTGATTTCAATCTTGACGAGGCAATGGCATCAGAACTTGACGGTCTTGACATGACTTTTGAACGCATAAAAATCCCGTCCGCAGGCAGCACAGTATTCGAAGTACCCGGGGAAAATCCCGGAGAACCTGATACTGTCAAGGAATTCTCAGCGGTAATTCTTTATCATCATCCACTTTATGCATACTACAAGGACAAGTATACCGGAGGCAGTAACCCACCGGATTGCGGAAGCTTTGATGGTATAACCGGCGAAGGAGACCCCGGAGGAAGCTGTGCCAAATGCCCATATAATCAGTTCGGTTCGGGGGAAAACGGCAGCAAAGCTTGCAAGAACCGCCGCAGGATATATGTACTGCGTGAAGGGGAGATTTTCCCGTTGATACTCTCATTGCCAACAGGATCGTTGAAAGAGTTTTCCCGCTACATCAAAAGGCTGCTTTCTAAAGGTAAAAAATCGAACAGCGTAGTTACCCGCTTTTCATTGAAAAAGGCGACCAATTCAAGCGGTATCACCTATTCACAGGCTCAGTTTGCTGTAGATCGGGATCTGACCGCTGACGAATATGCGTTGATATCCAAGCTTTCCGAGCAGGTCAAAGCATTCAGTACCCGAGTCGGCCATGACACTGAACCTGCCGGTGAAGAGGTAATAAATGTAGACCCTGAATCAGGTGAAATTACTGAGCCGCTTAAGTGATCAAAGGCCCTATCGGAGAGTAACTTCCATCTCCGATAGGGCGGAAAGGAGAACCGCATGGGATACAAATGTGTTTATATGCTGTCTGAAATAAAAGAGTATCTGAAAAACACTGTCCTATTTGCTTTCGATTTTGAAACCTCGCCTTGCGATAAATGGAGGAACGATAAAAGTGCAGCTCTGGATGCTCATAAAGCAGATATTACAGGGATCAGTTTTTCAGTATCAGAAGGGACTGCTATATATGTCCCACTTAAACATCGTAGCGGGCGAAATGCAGAGAACCAGGCGGCAATATGGGATTATCTGAAATTACTATTCGAATCAAAAGATGTAATAAAAGTTGCTCATAATCTGGCTTTTGAGTCTATGTTCCTTTACGCAAGAGGTATCGTCCTTCAAAAGCCTTGCTATGACACGATTGCAGCATCACAGCTTACATTAAAAAGCAAGTGGGAGTTCAGAAGTCTTGCTGATAGCGGACTTAAAACGCTTGCGCCTGCACTCTGCAAAGCAGAAATGACAGAATTCTCAACGGTTACTGAAGGTCGGTTTTTCGATGAATTGAACCCTCAGGATGAGAAGACTGTCCGCTACGCTTGTGCTGACAGCGACTACACTCTTCGCTTGTACCATGTTTTCAATCAGTGGTTTGATAGATTTTTACCCAAACACAGAACTATTGTGGAAGAGGTAGAATCGCCTACATCAGTATATGTCGGGATAATGAAGTATAACGGCATATTGGTGGATAAGTCAGCCATGCTGAAGAAACAAGCGGAAGCCGCAGAAAAGATTGTCAGTATCAGAAAAGAGATTGCCGGAATTATCGGCAATGTAGAGATTGGGGCAAATGCTTCAACTTCAGCATTTAAAAAATATCTTTTTGTGGATCTCGGTCTTCCGGTAATGAAAACGACCGCAAAACATCAGGAAGCTGCCGATGATGAAACCATGATCCTATTAAAAGGATGGTGTGAATCCAACAGGCCTGAACTTGCTCGCTTATTTGAACTGGTGCAGGAATACCGCAAGTGGGGAAAACTCAAATCCACCTATATAGACGGGTATCTTCGATTTATTGATGAGGATACCGGCAGGATTCATCCGGACCTTATACCATTGGGGACAGAGACAGGCAGATTTGCGTCAAGAAACCCGAATATGCAGAATTGTCCGCAGAAAGACAATGACCCAATAGGCGTACGGAAATTTATCATTGCACCGGAAGGAAAGGCTATTTTATCCCTTGACTTTTCACAGATAGAACTGCGCGTCGGAGCGTTTTATTGCAGGGACAAACGTATGCTGGAAACCTATCGTACTGGCGGTGATATCCATGCTCAGACCACTTCTGTTATTTACCGCATTCCTTTTGAGGAGGCAGCAGACAAAAATGCTCCACATTATAAAGAGCGCAGGACCATTGCAAAGAACTGCAATTTCGGTGTGTTCTATGGCCTGTTTCCTACTGGCTTACAGAGAACACTTAAATTTAAAGCTGGGCTGAACCCAACTTTGTCCGAATGTGAGACCATCATTCAAAACTTGAAATCCGGATACCCCGGTCTTGCCAAATGGCAGGATGAGGTTAAAAAGCGAGCTGCTGTAAGCTGCTATACAGAAACATGGCTGGGCAGGCGAAGATACCTGCTGGGAATTCGGTCATCAGATTGGGGCAAGAAGTCCTTTGCCGAGCGGTGCGCATTAAATACACCTATTCAAGGTACAGCGGCAGATATTCTAAAGCTTGCCTGTGGGCGCATCATCAGTGGACTTCCCGAAAGGCTCTGGCTGAAACCTATACTGCAGATACATGACGAGCTGGTTTTTGAATTACCGGAAGACAAGGCGGACGAAGCAGTTGTTTTTATAAAAGAGTGTATGGAAACACAACCCTTCCCTGAATTTGATGTACCTATTGTTGCAGAGGCCTCGCTAGGGAGAAATTTTGGAGAAATGAAAGAAATGGAGGATTGATGTTATGAATAACTTACAGGTTTTTAAGAATACAGAATTTGGAGAACTTAAAGTACTCGTTATTGATGGAAAGGAATACTTCCCTGCGACAGATTGTGCGAGGATGCTGGGATATAGTAACCCACATAAGGCAGTAATAGATCATTGCAAGTACCTAACAAAACGTGAGGTACCTCACCCGCAAAGTCCTGAAAGAACTATCAACATTAATTATATTCCCGAAGGTGATTTGTTCCGGTTGATAGTTAAATCAAAGCTTCCTGCTGCTGAACGCTTTGAAAGATGGGTCTTTGATGAAGTGCTGCCCACGATCAGAAAATATGGAGTTTATGCTACAGATAAAGTTATCGAAGAGATGATTTCTAATCCGGAGTATGGCATCAGGATTTTCTCTGAACTAAAGGCAGAACGCGACAGGCGGAAAGCTTTAGAAATAGAAAATGCAAAGAATAAACAGATTATCAGTGAGTTGAAGCCCAAAGCGAGCTATTATGATCTCATATTGCAAAATAAAAGCCTTGTGCCGATCAGCAAGATTGCCAAGGATTACGGAATGTCTGGCCGCGCTTTCAATAAGCTGCTTCATGAGCTTGGAGTACAGTACAAAATGGGAAACTGCTGGCTTTTATATCAGGAGTACGCCAATCAAGGATACACGCAGTCCAAGACTCATGCTATTGATGCAGAAAGAAGCGTAATGCACACATATTGGACACAAAAAGGAAGGCTATTTATCTATGACCTTCTTAAAAACAAGAAAGGTATATTGCCTGTAATCGAACGTGAACAAAAAAGCGCATAGGCAGGGGGTAATACCATGAGTATCAGCAAGTTTAACGCGGAAGGATATTACGACCCCACACCTTATGAAGCATTGCTTAGGATTGAGCGAGAGGCCAGGAAAGCGCCTTACAGACCGATGGTATTTATCTGCAGCCCATATGCTGGTGATATAGAACGTAATATCCGTAAGGCTCAGGGGTACTGCCGATTTGCAGTGAGCAGGAATTGCATACCTATTGCTCCGCACCTCTTGTTTCCGCAGTTTATGGACGACGATGATGAACAGATGCGAAATCTGGGATTGTTCTTTGGCATGGTATTGATGTCAAAGTGCTCAGAAGTGTGGGTATTTGGCAGAAAAATTACTAAAGGGATGTCCATTGAGATTGAAAAGGCAAAGCAGCGCAGCATTCCGATTCGGTATTTTAATGAACGATGCGAGGAGGTGCAGTGTAAATGAGCATCTCATTCCCTAAAGAATTGGCAAACCGGAAGCAATGGATCTGCTGGCGTCTGGAACCAAACACAAAGGACGGAAGAGATAGTAAAATCCCTTACAATCCCTTAACCGGTAGAAAAGCCTCAAGCACTAACCCAAACGACTGGTCGACCCTTGACGATGCGATTGCGGCAAAAGAACAATACCTCTATACCGGATTAGGTTTTGTATTCGCAAAAAGCGGAGGTTTAGTGGGGATAGACATAGATCACTGCCGCGACAAAAACACTGGGGAATTAAGCGATACCGCCAAGGATATCCTTGAGCGGTTTCCGTCCTATACGGAAATCAGCCCTTCAGGAACTGGGCTTCATATTTTCTATAAAGGGGAGATGCCTGCTAAGGGCAATAAAAACACTAAAACCGGCGTTGAAATGTATGCCCACAGCAGATACTTCACAATGACTGGCGACCGACTGCCAGGGACTCCTGATTACATTGCTGAAGATAATGGAGCACTGGCCTGGATACATGAGAATTATATCAAAAGTAAAAAACGGAGAGGAAAAAGCAAGAAAGACAGTAAGGCGGTTAAGCTAGAGCCGCTTACAGATGAAGAAATTCTGGAGAAAGCCCGTACAGCCGAAAACCATAAGGAATTTGATCTGCTATGGGAAGGAAAATGGCAGGAAGCAGGGTATCCGAGCCAGTCCGAAGCCGATCTTGCTCTTTGCTGTATGCTGGCTTTCTGGTCAGGCAAAAACAAAGAGCAGATGGACAGGCTGTTTAGAAATTCCGGGTTATTCCGGGAAAAGTGGGATACTGTACATCATGCAAGTGGAGCAACATATGGGCAGGAGACACTGGATAAGGCCATTGAAGTCACAGAGAACGTATACAGCCGCGAAAGCGAGTCAGTTATCTTTGAACATGAGGGCAGGTATTACCGCACCAGAGGCGAAAGTGTGTATCCTATAACAAATTTTATCATTCAGCCGGTGGAGATGATTGTATCAGAAGATGAAACGCAGATGACTGCTGATCTTATTACAATACGTGATGAAATATACCGTCAGACATTTATGACTACCGACTTCAATAACATCCAAAAATTTAAAAATATCTTGAACCGCCGGACAATATCCTTAGGCTATTTTGGCTCAGAAGGAGATTTGGAACTGCTGAAAGGTTATATATCTGAAATGGAGTGGGTAAGGAAAACAGGGGTCAAGGCTCTTGGGATTTATGAGCATGGCGGGCGGATGGTTTATGTTTCAACGGACGGTGCCATTGAAGCCGGAGGTAACATTGTTGAAGATATCGTGCAGCTTGATAAGTATAAAAGCATAACAACCGATATCCTAACCTTTGAGCCATTGACAAAGAAACAGCTTATTATGCTTGGTGAATGGCTCCTCAGCTATAACGAACCAATAAAAACGGTGTCAGTGATGGCATGGGTAGCCGGATGCTTTATTAAACCGCATCTTAAAAAATCAGGCATCAAGTTTCCTCATTTATTGCTTGTCGGAGAACAGGGCAGCGGAAAGAGTAATACATTGGAGAGGGTTATTCTGCCGATATTTTCATGTAGTAAAATTCGCGCGGCTACACAGGTTACTGCATTTACATTGATGAAGGAATCTGCATCATCGAATCTGATACCGCAGTTGATGGATGAGTTCAAGCCTTCAAAGATAGATAAGTTAAGGCTAAATGCCTTATACAACCATCTTCGAGATGCATATGACGGCCATGAAGGTGTCCGCGGTAGGGCTGATCAAAGTGCTGTTACTTATGAGTTATTGGCACCTATCATTGTAGCTGGTGAAGAATCGCCGGAAGAAGCGGCTATCAGAGAACGGAGCATAGAATTGCTTTTCAGCAAGAAAGACTTAAAACCAGTCAGCCATAGGCAAGCATTTTATAAGTTGTGTGCAAAAGCAGATCTACTTGGCAGCTTCGGCAGGAGCCTGCTGGATATAGCACTCAGAGTATCGCCCGTTGAAACGGAGAAATGGTATGAGGAAGCAAAGTCAGAGATATCTGATGAGTTTCCATCTCGTATCGTCAATAATCTCGCCTGTTGCTATGCCGGATTGAGCCTAGTAAACAAACTGTGTGAATTCCTTAATGTAACGTGGGCTGAAGTGTTTCCTATTAGCAAAGGGGCATGTATTCGATATCTTCAGAACGGTGTGCAGGAGTACTTGCTGGATGGCGGTAGCAATAACAAGACCATTGTAGAACAGACGCTGGAAATCATGGCCCGGATGAAACTGGCTCCGAATCAAGACTACACTTTTGATAAAGATGGCAAGGTTATCGGGATTCGTTTCTGCGATGTATATGACCGCTATACCAAGTACAGGCGCGATTATGCAATCACAGGGGAATGCCTTCCGTATAACCAATTTCTGAAGCAGTTGAGGCAAAGTGACTTTTTTCTGGAGAGCAATAAAACGATGCGTTTCGGGAATGAAACTAAGAAAGCGTGGACTCTTGATTTTTCGATATTAAAAGAGCGATGCGATGTGAGCGGCTTTGAGATCACAGATATTGAGCCTATTTAACCTCGAAAAAGGTAACAAGGTAACAAAAAGGTAACGCCAGAAACGCTGATGAATAGCCACTTGTTACCGATGTTACCTTTGTTACCTAAACTTTATATATACGCGCGAAAGTACCATTGCTTTTTAAGACTAAAAAAATATAAAAATAAAAATATTTGTGTATACACCTACCCCAAAAAGAGGTAACAAGGTAACAAAATCCTGAAAAGCGCTTGGGAAGCTGATTTATGAGATGCCTTTTTTGGACGTTACGAGGTTATAAGAGGGAAAAAGGTAACATTTTTGGAGGATGAGCGGTTATGTCTGAAAGAAGTATTGTGACTAAAGTACTGCGGTACTTAAAGACAGTACCGGGGTGTTTCTGTTGGAAGGAACATGGTGGTATGTACGGGACAGCGGGGATACCAGACATTATTGCCTGTGTAAATGGGCGGTTTATAGCTTTTGAAATAAAAACCCCATCGGGAAAGACAACAAAACTACAGGAAGCAACTATAAGGAAAATCCTCAATGCCGGAGGAGTGGCAGCGGTTGTCCATTCGGTAGATGAGGTGAAGGCTATTATGGAAAAGCATGGCCTTCTATAAAGAACGAAGACATAACGAACAAGGGAACAAGCACTGCAAAGCAACGAAAAAAAGCATACTGCTTCAAAGATCAAGGTTTTTTATCTTGATTTTTTGGAGGTGCGATATGCTGATTGCATGGCAGTATTTAGATAAAAAAGCAGCTGCTGTTGAAGCTTTGAAAGATTACAGCAGCATGCAGTACATTATTGAACACAGTGATGAGGATATATATGAAGTGGAAACCCGTATGACAAGCCCTCATAGTGCAAAGATTACCGGAGTTCCGGGCAAACACAATCCCAAAAGCGGTGAAGAACGCCTTGCTGCTTGCCTTGACGAGATTGATGTGTTGAAAGAACGTTACAGACGGGCATTAGAATATATGGAGTGGTTCAAGCCTGCTTGGGAAGCCCTGTCGGAGGAAGAACAGTTTATACTGACAGAATTTTTTGTTAATGATGT
>NZ_JAFBEP010000013.1 GCF_016908775.1 Defluviitalea raffinosedens
ATACTTTTGCCCTTTTGCCATTGTAGACACTTCCTTCCCTTTTTATATTTTAAGGTGTTCGGCTTTTTGTGTCTACACTAATATACTAACACCATGTCTTCATTTGATGTCGATTCATCTGGAGGTAATGGTTCACTCAATCCGAACAGTACATATGAAGGGTGGAATTGGATTTTAGTACGAAGCAGAGGTGGGCAATGGAGACATGTGGATCATGGGTATTAACTATTCGATTCTGTTGATTTGATTCATGAAAGGAATTGATTTATGTGCCTATTTAAAGTAATCGATCGAATTCAAGAACGAACACCCTGTACTGCAGTTCAATATAGAATAAGAAGAATGCTTAAAGAAGATATTGATTCGGAATTGTTTGATGGATTCTATCATAGCAAGTGGGTTGAATTATTGAAAGCACATCAGTATGATGATGGTGGATATGGAAGATTTCATTCCCGAAACTCCAAAATAAAGCAGAAATTCCCTACTACGGAATGTGCTGTAGATTCAATGAAAATGCTGGACCTTCAACGGGGGAATTTGTTGGTAGATAAACTATGTGGCTATATGGAGGAAGTTCTAAAAGGCGGAATAGAGTGGCCCGATGGTTTTGAAAAAAATAAATGGTACAGATCTGCACAACCTTTATTTGTAGCCTCTAAGCTTTCGATATTTGGCTCAAAATGCAAGGAATTTTTCTCAATATTCAATTGTTGGCATACTATTCTGAAAGAAACCTTTGCAGATGGTGAATACAACAGGGAAAGAGCCAATAAAACAGCAAAAGAATTATTGGGGTGCGATATTGAAGGAAGTTATATCGGCCTTAATTCAATCTATCTTATCGAGTTTTTTGCTAACATGCAGGCAGAAATAGATGATGCGTTAAAGCAAAATTATTTAAAATGGCTGCATTATAGTGGAGAAAAGATAGGGTACACAAGAGTTATATTAAATCAAGGTTTTAATAACAATTTTTCTGAATTGTACAAGGTATATTTTCTTCTTTCAAAATTTCCATGCTTCAAAACAGAATTTGAAAAAGAATTAAGTATTCTAATAGATAAAAGAGACCAAGAGGGCTTTTGGAATTTTGGGAAAAACTTTTTATGTCAAAAATTATCTGATGACTGGAGAAGCCAGGAAAAGATGAAAATAGATCAAACTATTATGATTTTGCTTTTATATTTATGATAGATGTCCGTGTAAGGTTGTTTAATCATAATGGGCTTTAGTGTATTTTGAGAAATGTATAGAAGATGTTGGTATTTTTTTAGTTACTAGCCTGATTTATGACATACAGATGTCATAATTTTTTTAGTATACTTACAATAAAGGAGGGGTGAGGGTGAATGAAGTTCTTTCAAAAGAAGAATTGAGACAATTTCTAATCAACTATCATAACTTAAATGACTATGAAGGCTTTCCAGGCTCAGATGGCGTTATAGAATACTTTAAAAGAGTAGGTAGTATTCAGTACGATCCATTAAATGTGGTTGGTCGGAATTCTGACCTTGTTTTACAGTCCAAAGTTCGAGGGCATAAACCGGAAATACTTGATGTCACAATAAGTAATTTTGCAAAATATCTGGGAGTATCTCATCTGCAAGATTATTTTGATTTAATTGAAAAAAAAGGGAGAAAATAGATTATGTCTAATATTAAAAGATATCATGTTAATGAAGAATATGCATGGTCAGAAATGGTTGAGGCTGGAGATTTTGTGTTTTTGAATTTTTGTGTAGGAAATGTTGGACAATCTGTTGAAGCCCAGGTACATGAGGCTTTGGATGAAATGGAGCGTCGCCTGAAAGAGATTGGTTTGACATTAGAATCAGTGGTTAAAGTAGATGTTTTATTAAGAGATCCATGGAATATACCTGTCATGGAAAAAGTTTTTAAAGAACGTTTCTCTGGGAAGTATCCCGCAAGAAAAACCATCCAGACAGATTTTGCACATATTGGTGGTCCAGAAGGACTTCATGTACAAATGGATGCAATTGCATATAAAAGTGAGTAGAAGAAAATTTACTCAAGTTAAGAGACAGCAAAATGATTATAGCATATATGTAATATATGTCTAATAATAATGAAGAATATAAAGCAAATTTTGTACAAAAATCAATAGTTGCAAGGAATTGACATATTGCCTAAAATACAATATAATTTCGGATAATTAGTAATCATATAAGGAGGCGCGAGGCCTCCTTACTTACTATTTATTAAATTGAACGTTATGGAGATGTACGATATTGGGAACAGACTCATGTATCTTTTTATGTAATGAAGGGGGATATGATTATGTCATGTTTTATCGTACCGGCTGCAGAAGCTGTGGTAACAACCATTGTAACAAAAGTAATTGAGCATAATGAAAAGAAACAGAATGAGGGGCAACTGAAATATGGTATGAGCATTTCTTCATTTAGTAAAGAAGGCTTTTCAAAAAAACTTAAACGTTTAAATCATCTGCTTTGGGGAGGCACCGGTTTGCTTGCATTTGAACATTTATGGCATGGGGAAATTCAGCCATTTTTCCCATTCATTACAGCTGCAAGCAATCCTGTTGATACAGCAGAAATGTTAAAAGAAATGTCTACAGTAGGCGTTTCGATGGCGGTATTGGTAACGGTTGTCTGGGGTATTATGACTTATGTAACCAGCTTAATTGAGAGCAGAAAAGATGAGTTGATGACCGGTATGGAAGCGAAAGGGGTTCATTAATGACGTTGTTATTAACTGTTCTTGCTGCTGTGATCACGACAGTGGTTTGGTACACCAGTGAAAAAGCACGTCAACTAAAGGTTGGCACCTTATGTTATATGTTCTGGGGTGCTTCTATTATGTGGCTGGTTGATGCCGTTTTTGAATATATGGAATTGGGGGCAGGTTATTTTACCCCGGCAGCTGAGGCTATATTAAATGATGCTTTTCTTGGCTTATCCGTAATTACGTTGGCTTTAGTGATATGGGTTGCAGTATTGCTTGTAAAAGATCCACAGAATATTGTAAAGCAAGTACTTAAGAAAAATTAGGATTGGGAAATTAATTAAAAGTTAAGAAAGCAATGAGATGAAAATAATGGTAAAAGGAGCATTTGAGAGATCTGATGCTCCTTATTTTGTTGTTTGAAGGACCATATCAATTGTTTAAAAAATATATAATTTAGCAGATTGATAATGGTAAAAATTAAGAGAGCTATCATTCATGTCTTGCTGGAAATTCAATTGTAACTGAAAAGCCATGGGGATTTCTATTGGAAAATTGAATGACTCCATTATGTGCCTTTACGATTTGGTGAACCAATCGTAGGTCTAAACCGTGGGGAGTCTCGCTATTTACTTCATAAGTCTCTTCTAAAATAGTTCCTCTATTTAATTGCATAAGTTTTGATTCTGTCGCTCCCTTACCGTCATCAGATACGTTAATAATACATTTACCCTCACCAGATTGAATTGATATGACAATATGGCAGCCTTCCTGATTATGCTTGATGCTGTTTTGAATCAGATTTTCCAGCATACGGGCAATCAAAGAGGCATCTCCCTGTATGCCAGGTATCTCGTTCTGATTTGCTTCTAACTTCAAAGTATATTTTTCATTCAATCCATTCTCTGTGTATCCAACCAGTATTTGCCTGGTCAGCTCAACAGGATCAATGGTGCATAAATGAAGAGGTTGCATGGAATATTCCAGTTTTGAGACCAGATTTAAGTCGGTTATGAGTTGGCGAAGTTTCATTCCTTGTTGTCGAATGATGCAGGCTTGCTTTCTGATTTCTTCAGGGACACCATCACTGTCTTCAATTTCACCAGCATACCCAAGCATAATGGAAAGAGGAGTTCGTATATCATGGGAAATTCCATTAATCCATTCTGCTCTGGCTTGCTCTTTTTTTAAAAGGTGATATCCGGCATTATTCAGTTTGTGGTTGATTTCGGCTAATTCTCCTTTTTCCGGCAGAGAAACTTCTTGTCCGTTAGAGATTTTTTCAATCCCCTGTAAAATTGGAGTAATTGCTTTTTCGACCCTTTGAGTGTTCTGCCAAAATAAAAGAAGCATCAGAAAAACATTTGCTATGACAATAATGACACAGCCTGCCAGCATAAGAGAAGTATATTTTGTATTCATTGAATAGTTCCATTTCACAATGCTCTCAGGGGCACACCCAATAACCAATAAACCAGCTGAATGTTCATACACATAAGTAGGATATTCATTAAGATACCATCGGCTGAATTTTGCTATGTCTGTAGACGAGTACTGCTTGGGCAGATGACTTGGCATGTTGTACTGCCATATTACGGTTCCATAGTCATTTAACAGCATGGCCCAAGCTTGTTTCTGATCTAATAATTTCCCCACAGCATCTTCAGAATATATATCTCCCTTATCATTCACAGAAATAAGATTACTGATGGTTTTTACTGGCATTTCGAGGTGGTTTGAATTAATGTTGGCAAAGAGTAAAACACCTATAATCAGTAACATATTAAATAAAAGAAAAAAAAGGAGGAGGAAAATAGTAGAGATAAAATATTTTCGAAAGAAACGATATGCAAGCTCCATTAATATTCCTCCTTCACGATCAATTTATAACCCAATCCTTTTACAGTGAGTAAAGAAACAGGGGCAGAGGGTTCTTTCTCAATCTTTTCCCGAAGATGTCTGATGTGAGTCATAAGGGTATTTTCATAGCCTTGCCAAATCTCACCGCATGCTGTTTGACAAAGAGAACCAATTGTAACAATACGCCCTGCATTTTCTGCTAATTTTAAAAAAATCGCATATTCTTTTGCAGTGAGAGGAATTCTATCATTTTCTCGTATTACTTCTGCCAGATCTAAGTCAACACATACCGCATCAAGGACGACAATCCGATTACTTTTAGGATATGCCCGTCTCAAAATTGCGTTAACACGCAACAAAAGTTCTTTGGGTAAAAATGGTTTAACCAGATAATCATCTGCGCCAAGTTCAAAGCCCGAAAATCGATCCTCAGCTTCACCTCTGGCAGTTAATATGAGTACAGGAACCTTACTGACTGTCCTGATTTCTTGTAACAGTTCAAAGCCGTCCATTTCTGGCATCATAATATCCAGGATAATCATATCAGGTATTTTTTTAGAAAGCATTTTGAGTGCTTCTTTTGCCGAAGAGGCAGTAATGATATTCGTGTAACCTGCCCGCATAAAAATGGATTTGATCATAATTAATAAATCCTGTTCGTCATCTACAATAAGAATGGATTTGTCTAACATCATAATTGACACCTTCCACTGTTTTTTCGGGTGATATTTATCTTTTCATTTATTATATCGTATAAATTTAAGACTGCATATCTTAGTATGAGTAATCTCAAGGTAATCTCAAGGTTATTTCCAAATCTTCTTAAGGTACCTGTGATACAATGCCTTCATCAAAGGAGGTAATGTATACTATGAATGAATATGTTATTGAAACAGAAAATTTGATAAAGCAATATGGTTCCCAGAAGAGTGTTGACGGCTTAAACATGCATGTTCAGCGAGGGCGTATTTATGGATTGCTTGGAAGAAATGGTGCCGGTAAAACAACTACGATGAAAATGCTTTTGGGGCTTACCAAACCAACATCTGGGAATATTAAGATCTTTGGGAAAGATACAGGTGTACACAGCAGGGAAATTTTGCCCCATATCGGCAGCTTAATTGAATCCCCGGGTTTTTATCCTAATCTGACCGCCACAGAAAATTTGAAGATATTTGCTGATCTTCGTGGTTTAAAAAAGGAGACCTACATCAAAAATGCATTAGAACTTGTTGGCTTGCCTTATCGTGATAAAAAACTGTTCGCACAGTATTCCCTTGGAATGAAGCAACGTTTGGCAATTGCTCTTGCAGTGATGCATAATCCTGATTTATTGATTCTGGATGAGCCAACCAATGGCCTTGATCCAATCGGAATTGCCGAAGTTCGTTCTTTTATCCGTGAACTTTGCGATCTACAGGGAAAAACGATTTTGCTTTCCAGTCATATTCTTTCTGAAATAGCTATGTTGGCAGATGATGTGGGAATTATCGATCATGGTGTGCTTTTGGAAGAAGAAAGTCTGCAAGAACTGGAATTGAAAAGTCAGCAATATATACACTTTACGGTATCGGACAGTGGTCGGGCAGCGCAAATTCTCCAAAACAACTTTCATACTCGTAATTTTAAAATAAATGATAAGAACAACATTCAGCTTATGGATGTTCATATTCCAATTTCATCAATCCTTAGAGAATATATCAAGCAGGGATTGGATGTTATGGATGCTCATCTATACAAGGAGCCATTGGAGGACTACTTTAAGAGAGTAACCGGAGGTGAGGGGATTGCTTAAATTAATTAGGAATGAGTTTAGAAAATTAAAACGCAAAAAGTTTATTTTTCTAGTTATTCTGTCAGCATTTCTATTTCCGGTACCCTTGACGTACATTATTTTGACACCTTCCATAATGGAACGTTATATTAATCAGGCAGATGCTTTCGATGGACTTTTTAATATGGTGTTGGGTTTTGGAGTACAATTTTTGCTTCCTTGTATAATTGGTGTGATTGCTGCTTTATTATTCTTTATGGAGAGGGATTACGATACATTTAAAAATTTGCGAGTCATTCCTGTGACCAGTACACAGATGGTACTTGCAAAAATAACAGTGTTGTTTTTGTTTGGAATTAAGTATTACTTAACCTTTTTTTCTATCCAAACATTTTTTAATGAAAGAATATAAAATAAAATTAACAGTTTTATTGAAAAGTTAGTACTATTTTAACATTGAAAAATGTCGATACGTGTAACATAATGTAGAACGATAGATTTAAGTTTGCGACTTAAGCCGTAGACAGACTATATATGATGAATGTAGTCTGGCAGCAATCTAATGGAGTAGTTTTTTATTGAAAGGTACCTTGAAAATATTTTAAAGTTTTAAGTGATTGTACTATTTAGAAAATCAAAATAAGACTTTTAAAGAAATAAGTGATCGTAGGAATGATCAGCACAATTTTCATTTGATTTTGAAAACTCATTGGTTTAGGATGGAGGAAGATAGGAAGCAATGAAGAGAGTGTTGAATGTTAAATATGGTATTAAGGCTAAATTAATACTTAGCTTTGTTTCTTTAATTGTAAGTTCATTATTATTGATGGGTATAATCATTTATGGAGTAGTCGCTAATCAAACGAAAAAAGATTATACAAGTTCTATTCACAGGGAATTAGTTCAAGTGAATACTGGTATAGAAAACCAGTTGACATTAATTCAGGAAAATACGCTTATGTTATCACAGGATTCTCTTTTACAAGAACTGGACTCAAGAATAACTTCCTATGTTGATAAAGAAGATCCTTCTGGCATTGTTAAAATGACACCTCTGGAAAATGACCCTTATGAAGCAGAAGTATATATTACTTTGCAAAAGTTCACAGAATCTCACCCAGAAATACAAAGTATTTCATTAGGTGTTGAAGAAAATGGCGGATACCTTCGTTATCCAGCATCAGACAGGAAGAATGGATATGATGCAAGAACAAGGGATTGGTATAAACTAGGATTAGAACATCCAGATCAACCTTATTTGAATACGGATGTATATTTCGGGTCTGATGGTACCAACTGTATTCAATCACTTTCGGCCATAAAAAATGCTAGTGGTAAAGTTACAGGTGTTATAAGTCTGGACGTTCATCTCGATGTGTTAACGAAGATGATTGAGAGTATTAAAATAGGAAAAAACGGTTACGTTATTATGGTCGATAAAAATGGTACCATATTGGCAAATCCTAAAGACGAAAGTTTAGTTTCAAAAAATATCAGTGAGCTTAATATAAGTCAATTAGAGGATTTGAATAATATTAAAGCTCCGTTTGAAGCCAAAATGTCAGATGGCAAAGATTATTATATAAGCATTGAAAGACCTGAGGACCTAAATTCAAGTCTGGACTGGATTTACGTATGTTTTGTTGAGAAGTCTGAATTTTTGAGTAGTGCTAAAAGCATAGGTATGATAACAATTTTGTTTATTGCATTTTTTGTCACATTAAGCGTAGTAATAACCATTTTAATTGCTAAAAAAATTTCCAATCCAATAACTAATATCGCCAGTTATTTACGAGTAATGGGAAATGGTGATTTTTCAGCAGAAATAGATGCAAAGTATTTAATGAGTAATAGTGAAATAGGTGAAATCGCTAAATCCACTAAATCAATGCAGGTATCATTAAAAGAAATGCTATCAACAATTCAAGATTATTCTAATGCTATTAATATCAAAGCTGAAAATTTACATAATGTTGCTGAAACTGTGGCCAGTTCATCGGAAGAGGTTGCTAGTGCTGCTCAAGAAGTTTCTAAAGGTACAGAGCAACAGTCAAATAATCTAATAGATATTACTAATACACTTTCAAATTTTGCTAGAGCAATTGAAACAATGACGATAACATTAACGGATATACAAGAAAAAGCAAATTCGATTAATACATTGGCAAGTGAAGGAAACAACAATATGGGAGAACTTGTGTTATCCGTAGAAAGTGTAGGGGGAAGTTTTAAAGAATTTGAAGAAAAGATTAGAGTTTTAGGCCAAAATGTAAAGCAGATCAATGAGATTACTACTTTGATTGACAGCATAGCAGAACAAACGAATTTACTGGCGCTTAATGCAGCAATAGAAGCAGCCAGAGCAGGTGAATCGGGTAAAGGATTTGCTGTAGTAGCAGATGAAATAAGAAAACTAGCAGAGCAAAGCAAGAATTCTGCAAATGAAATTGCTCATCTATTAAGCAATATAACTAATGATACGGGTGTAATTCTAAAAAATTGCGACAGTATGAAGGTTGAATTGGATAATCAATTAACTGGAATTAACTCGACAATTAAGTCATTTAAAGAAATTGTCGGTGAAATTGAAAATGTAATTCCTGAAATTAACAAAGCATATTCTTCTGCCAAAAATATAAATCAAGAAAAAGAGAATATTTTAGAGAGAGTAGAAAGTACATCAGCTATTTCAGAAGAAACATCCGCAGCTTCAGAAGAAATAGCAGCTTCATCAGAAGAAATGAATGCAACTGCTGTTAGCTTATTCTCCACCGTAGAAAACTTAAGAGACATGGCTAAGGATATGATCAATCAGGTAAGTAAATTTAAATTATAGTAAACAAAAGATTAATCAGGCCAGCAATATTATTACTTCTATTGCAGAGCAAACGAATCTTTTAGCTTTAAATGCTGCCATAGAGGCTGCAAGGGCAGGGGAATCTGGAAAAGGTTTTGCAGTTGTGGCAGACGAGATTAGAAAATTGGCGGAGCAATCGGCAAATTCCTCCCATGTCATAGGACAAATAGTGGAGGAATTGCAGATTAATTCACAAGATGCGGTAAGCACTATGGCAAAAATAGCCCAAATTACAAAAGAACAGACTGAGAGTATTTCAAAAAGCGAAGAAAAATATAAATTGATTGATGATGCAATGAAAGAATGCCAGCAAGCAGTTACAGAATTGAATGTATTAGGCAAGAAAATGGTTGAAATGAAAAACGTCATATTAAATACTATGGAGAATTTGTCTGCAATTGCAGAAGAAAACTCTGCAGCAACCCAGGAAGTAACTTCTGCAACCATAGAGCAAGTTGCTTCTATGAAAGCTCTTTCTGAAGCCAGCGAGAATTTATCTCAACTTGCTCAAGATTTGCAGTGTACTGTTTCACAATTTAAAATTTAAAAAGTAAACTAAATGCAATTCGATTAAACTCAACAGAGATTTTGCTCTGTTGAGTTTTTTATAATCACCATTACGGATTTAAACCAACATGAAGAAAAGACATAATCTTTTTAATAATACTGATTTTTGAAAAGATATTTTCAACAAATAATCCCTTATCCTGATTAAACGGTATTATTGAGAATTGACTTTATAATATAAGAATCAAATAATAAGTATTAGCGATATATTTTGAAATAATGTAATTTTTTAGGGGTGTTGGAGTTCTAATCTTTCTAAAATATATTACAGGTAGAGTTTTAGAAGGGCAAAAAAGCACTTATATCCTAACAGGACAGTCAGATGCAGGAGGTTATGATATGGAAAAGTGCTTGCTATCCATAGATTGGGACTATTTTATCTATAGTTCAAAGTATTATTGGGGTTATTACTCAGAAAATAAGAAAAACCTGATTGACCTTTGGTATAAAAGATATATTCAGGGAAAAGCTCGGGGAGAAGATATTCAAAAAGCATTTCACCTTTCTTACGAATTTTATACATTCTGGAGCAAAATCAAGAAAAAATTTAAATTTGTAAAGGACATAAGAGTTTATGTTTCAGATTCTCATACCATGTCATATGAAATTGCACATCAAAATAACTGTAAAACAGTATACTTGTTTGATTTCCATGCGGATCTTGGGTATGGCGGATTTTTGTCTCTTGATGCTGAAGTTAATTGTTCCAATTGGCTTGGAAAACTTCTAAAGGAGCGGCTTATCAACAAAGCTGTTATTTTTTATAGCCCCCATACAATAGAGAAGCCAGAATATTTTCAATCGCTTAATCGTATTTATAACATCAGATATTATGATTTTGATAATTTCAATCAATGTGTTGTGGTGGCAGCAATTCATATATGCAGATCTGGAACATGGACCCCTCCATGGTTTGATGACAAGTTTATTCAATTTATTGATGGGTTGGGTCTGTCATATGAAATAGTGGAATGTCCGGAAAGAAAATGGGATACGGCTGGGATTAGTTTATCCGATCAGATTAATTATTTATTGGCATAGGATGAACGGGTGCGCCATAGAGTTTTCAAACTATGGTTTTTATGTGGACGGAGGGATCAAATGGAAGTTAGATATATGCTCTTTGAAAAGGTCAGGGAAAAATAGGGGTATTTTGAGTTGACAGATTAGTCAGTGCTAAAATATACTACAGTCAGTACTGGTTAATTTTTTTTATGGAAAGGTGAATGGAATGATCCCATTTTATATTCTTGGTTTACTTCAAAGATTTGGCCCCCAACATGGATATCAAATTAAAAAAATCATTGTAGAGCAGCTTTCTGATTTTACGCAAATTAAGCTGCCTACAATTTATTATCATCTCGAGAAAATGGAAAAAAGCGGTTTACTTAATGCATGCAGTGAAAAGTCAGGAAGCAGACCTGAAAAAGTTATTTATTCCATAACGGACCAAGGAAAAGAGGCATTTAAAAATATGATGTCCGAGTTACTTGAATTTGAGTATAGGCCGTTATTTTCTTCAGATGCTGTTTTTTTCTTTTCTGATTATATTGAAACAGCAGAAGTTTTTAAGCATTTAATAGATTATATAGACACCCTGAACAAATCAATATCTCATCTTGAAAACCATAAAAAAGAAACTTTAAATTTAATTCCAGCGGAATACAGAACCATGGTAAGTATTATCTTCAGCCATCATGAACGGCATTATAAGGCAGAACTTGAATGGGCTGAAGAAACATTGAGCAGTTTGAAAAGTAGTTCTTTTTAGCCTATTTGGATGCTGTTACAGCTTCTTCTGTAAGTTAGTGTATATAAGCTCCTGTCATTGAATGGATTTTTTATGACGAGGAGCTTTTTTATTAGATTCTGAAATAAGGGTTGAAGTATCACTTATACATTGTAAAATTAAGATATCGGATACTCGATGTAATAACATATATGAAGGTTTGTAACGAGATGAATGTATAGCTTTTGTGACTGTAATAGATAACTGTAATTGGCAAGCTGAAAATCATGATGAAGTTCTAAGCATTAATCATTTGAGGTGATTTTATGTATAAGATACTTATAATTGAAGACGACAGATCCCTTTGCAATCATATAAAAGAGGGCATTTCCAAGTGGAACTTTGAAGGTATTGGAGTCCAGAATTTTGAAGAAATTTTACAGGAATTTGCAAAACATAATCCACATTTGGTTATCATGGATATTAATTTACCCTATTTTGATGGATTTTACTGGTGTAAAAAGATTAGGGATCTTTCCAATGTTCCAATCATATTTCTTTCCTCAAGGGACAGCAATATGGATATCGTTATGGCGGTTAATATGGGGAGAGATGACTATGTGACTAAACCATTTTCTATGGACATTTTGCTGGCAAAAATTCAGGCCCTTATCAGAAGAACTTATGCTTACGGACAGAATGACGGGCAAATTATTGAATGTAACGGGACGATTTTGAATATTAATGACGGAACCCTTACCTATAATGGAGAGAAAATTGAACTTACCAAAAATGAATTTAAGATCCTTCAGTTGCTTATGAGAAATAAGGGGAAGATTGTATCCAGAGATAAAATAATGCGGGTACTTTGGGAAAGTGAATTTTTTATCAGTGAAAACACTTTAACAGTAAATGTTAACAGACTCAGAAGCAAATTAGAGGATATTGGCTTAAAGGATTTCATATTAACTAAAAAATCACAGGGGTATATGATACTATGATGCTATTTAAGTATTTAAAGGACTCGCACAGAACAGTTCTTTTATTCTTTTTTATGCTTTTCATCGTAGATTTAACATTAATCAGCAGTATAGATTTAAACAAACCACTATTGGATATTATTTATTTAAATATATTATTATTTTTTGCTTTTTTGATATTTTTGATTGTAGACTATGCAAAGTGGAGAAATACCTATATAGGACTAAAAAGAGCTATAGAATTTGAGGAAAATCTGGATCATTTTGCCGAGGAAGAAGGAAACCGACTGGAGCAGATGCTTATAAAAGAAATCATTGTTTTAAAAAATAAGGAAAAGTTGAGAGAGACGGAGGAGTTAAAAAGAGACTTAGAAGAAATAAATGATTACATAACAAAATGGGTTCATGAAATCAAAATACCTCTGTCAGTTTGTGAACTCTTAGCAGAAAATATAGAAAATGAAGGGATGCATGATTTTTCGAAAGAATTAAGATGGGAAATAGACAGGATTAATTTTCTAGTGAATCAAGTACTTTATATGAGCAAGGCGCTCAATTACAGTCAGGATTTTATAGTTGAAGAGATTGACTTAAACAGCCTGGTCAAAAATGTAATCAAGAGCAATATGAATGCATTTATATCTAAAAAAATAGAACTGAAAATTAATCATCTGGATTTTAATATATATACAGACAGAAAATGGACTTATTATGTCATAGAGCAGATTATCAACAATGCGTGTAAATATGTGGATGTAGGCGGAAAAATTGAATTGAATGCAGAGGAAAGGGATGAAAGCATAATACTTTCCATACGAGACAATGGAATAGGTATACCTGCAAAGGATATAAACAGGATTTTTGATAAAGGCTTTACAGGAGAAAATGGAAGAAAGACCAGTAAATCTACGGGTATGGGACTTTATATCTGCAAGAAGGTTTCAGAACAGCTTAATTTTAATATTGAAGTATCCTCTGAGGTTTCCAAATACACCGAATTCAGGATAATCTTTTACAAGTTGTCGGATTATTTAAACGTGATAAAAATGTAATATTGGAAGTGGTATTGTCACCTAAAATGATGGAGAAAAGCCTTGATAAGCATTAGAATATAGACAAAGAATAAATTCTCTTCTGTAATTTAGGAGGGAATTTTCTAATGCAAAAAAACAGGAGGGATCGTATGGAAACAGTACTTGAAACCAAGGATTTGAGAAAAGAGTATGGGACAAAAGGAATGGTTTTTACAGCTATAGATGGTATTGATCTTAATGTATACAAAGGGGAATTTTTAGGCATAATGGGTCCTTCAGGAGCGGGTAAGACCACTTTGTTAAATGTTTTATCCACTATTGACCGGCCTACATCAGGGAAAATATATTATGAAGGCAAAGACATTTTAATTATGAGAAATAGAGAACTTTCAATATTCAGAAGAAATAATATTGGATTTCTATTTCAAGATTATAACCTTTTAGACAATATGTCTATTGAAGATAACATCGCATTGCCTTTAGCTCTTTCAAATGTCAATGTAAAGGAAATCAAAGAAAAGGTAGAAAAGCTAAGTGCTTTTTTTGGCCTGAAGGAACAGCTGAAAAAATACCCTTATCAGCTGTCAGGAGGACAAAAACAAAGAGCGGCAGCAGCCAGAGCGCTCATTACCTCGCCATCTATACTTTTTGCAGATGAACCTACAGGAGCTTTGGATTCTAAGTCTTCACAGGAATTATTACAGTGTCTTTTGAAAATGAATGAGGAATTAAAGACAACGATTATAATGGTTACCCATGATGCTTTTGCGGCAAGCTATTGTAAGCGAATTCTATATTTGAAAGACGGTAAAATTCATGCAAGATTGGATAAAGATTCTACCAGAAAAGAGTTTTTCAGGAGAATTATTGACTTTGTTGGCTCCATGGGAGGTGGCTTAGGTGAGTTCATTTAAACTGGTGCTAATGAACTTCAGAAGGGATTTAAAAACCTATAGTATGTATTTGATGGCAATGGTTTTTTCAGTAGCCACTTATTATAATTTTGTGTCTATGAGGCATAATCCTCAATTTCGAGAAACACAGAACCTAACAATATATATACAAAGTGCATCGGTAACGGCATCTTTGCTTATGATTCTGTTTATGTTGTTTTTCATCATGTATTCCAGTAATTTTTTCCTCAATCAAAGAAAAAAGGAAATAGGTGTATATGTTTTCATGGGAATTGATAATTATAAAATTGCTTTCATATTTGCATCGGAGGGTTTGATGTTAGGCATAATAGCTTTGGTTGTAGGTTTGTCCATCGGAATATTGTTCAGCAAGTTGTTTTTAATGTTGCTTGCAAAAATAGCTTTGCTGAATATGAGCATTGCTTTCTTGATATCTATTAGAGGAATCATAGAGACCGTAGTTGTATTTTCAGTTATTCTGTTCATAGCTTTCCTGAAGGGATATGTGAATATTGTAAGAACTAATTTGATTGATTTGATGAACACATTGAAGAAAGCAGAAGAACTTCCTAAAGTGAATTATTTGAAAGGCTTTTCATCATTATTAGTCATAGGTGTTGCTTATTATATAGCAGTAAATTATAGTAAATTCGGTTTTGGTAATGCACTTTTATGGACAGTAATACTGGTTGTCATAGGTACTTATTGGTTATTTGGTTCATTTTTACCTATGGTTATCAGGAATTTGATTAAGAGAAAAAGTTTTCTGTATAAGGGAACCAATATTATAAGTTTTTCGAACCTGGCCTTTAGAATTAAGTACAATTACAGGAGTTTTGCAGCAGTAGCAGTTTTGGTCACTACATGTATTACTTCCTTTGGTACGGTAAGTTCTCTTAAATATTTTGTAGAGGAAAATCATAAAATTGAGGTTCCATACACTGTTACCTATGTTTCTGACAATCCGGAAGAATTAAAAAAGGTAGATGAAATAATAGCGCATTCTAAGCATAATGTTGAATTAAGGGAAAAAGCGAATTTTCTCTTTGCACCTGAATTAGATAGAATTATAATCCGACTGTCTACTTTTCAAAAAGTGTTATCTGATCTGAATGTCAGAAGTAAAATAGTGTCGGGAATCGAACGATTGGAAGAAGAAGCGGTATATATCGAAAGACCAGGAGTAATGTTAAACATGCTGGAAAAAAAAGATGTTGAGATAGGAGGTAAAGTGTATAAAGTAAAAGCTCAGGTAAAGGTTCCTTTGTTTGGCACCGGGCTGCCTTATCCCTGTGTTGTTGTCAGTGATGAAGAATATGAAACACTAAAGTTTAAGTTTGAAGAAAAGCAATTTAATGGCATTATATTGGATCATCCTGAGGATACAGAAGAATTGACCTTAAAGTTAGCTGAAGTATTGCCTGCGGAATCTGAATTGTTTACTTATTTTATAGCTCGAGCTGGTAAGTATGATTTAGTTGGAATAATTTATTTCCTTGGAGCGTTTCTGTTTTTGGTGTTTGTATTTGCTACAGGCAGTATAATATATTTCAAGATATTAAGCGAAGTCTTCAGAGATAAAGGAAAATTTGAAATACTTAAGAAAATAGGCACAACAGATTCTGAAATGAATAAGGCTGTTTCCAAGCAGGTTGGGATATTCTTTATACTGCCTTTAATAGTGGGCATTATTCATAGTATTGTTGCTATTTCAGTATTAAGTGATCTTATGAAATATGCTCTAATCATACCGACAATCATAAGTATCTTGGTGTTTATCATCGTATATGGCATATTCTATATCGTTGCAAGAAGAAAATATATTTATGTAATAGAAAGTTAGGCTTGATAAGCGAAATCAAGCCTGCTTTTATTGTATAGGAAATTCCTCAGGTTTTCCTATACAATAAAAAGTCATCTATTTATTACAGGTAAATTGAATTTGAATGATATAGTTGACAAGATGTGTTAAGTAATATATCATATGTTTAGGTTCTAAACAGATTAGTATCTAAACAAGGAGGGTTTATGTCTAAATATATTGAAATAGCTCAAACACTAGAACGGGTAATACATAAGTATAATAAAAATGAAGAGCTCAAACGCACTTATGGTACAGGCATTTTGCTGACACAGAAAGAAATCCATACTATACAACTGATTGGCCAATATCCTCATATTGGTATCGTAGAACTGGCAGAACGGCAGGGGGTTACCAAGGGGGCTACCTCTCAGATGGTAAAAAAGTTGGTTGAAAAAGGATTTGTAGTAAAAAAACAATCGCAAGTTTCGGAAGCTGAAATATGTCTGGAACTTACTGAATTAGGTCAAAAGGCATTTGAAGGACATGCAGAGTATCACCAAAGTGCAGGAAAACAATGGAAAGAGGTCATTAATCAGATGAGTGAGGCTGATTTACAGGTTGTGATGCATTTTATAGAGTCAATAGAGAAAATATTAGATGCAGAAAAATTAAAAGGAGAGAAATAAATATGGAAACGGCTATTCTATTCGAATCCTATCATCACGGAAATACTAAAAAAATTTGTGATGCTATTGGTCAAAAATATGGTATTACCTTAATTGATGCAAGAGGACCTATTGAGGATCTTGAAAAATATGATTTGATAGGACTTGCATCCGGTGTGGCATATGGAAAGTATTATAAAACTATTACTGATGTAATTCGTAATAAGCTTCCTCACAACAAAAATGTGTTTTTCATATACACATGCGGAAATCCAAATAAAGACTACTCGATGCAGGTCAAAGAGATCGTTGCAGGAAAGAACTGCACAATTCTTGGTGTTTATGGCTGTAAGGGTTATGATACTTATGGACCATTAAAACTAATAGGCGGGATTAATAAGGAAAATCCTACAGCAGATGAGATTAATGAGGCAATTAAGTTTTTTGAAAATATTTTAAGAAGGTGTACGGATGAATAAAGTGGATGCAAAAGAAAAAACGCGCAGGCATTTTAACGAAACAGCTGATCACTATGTAGATTCCCATGATGGGAAATTCGTACAACATATGTATACTTCATTGCTTAAAGAACTGGAGAAATTTACTTCAGGGAAGTTGCTGGACATTGGCTGTGGGAACGGAGATTTTTTGGGACTTATTAAAGATAGAGGCTTGGAATTACATGGAATTGATTTGGCAGAGAATATGGTTAAAGTCGCAAAGAAAAGATACGGAGATATTGCTCAGATAATACTTGGTGATGCGGAGAATCTTCCATATGAGGAGGGTATGTTTGATGTTATTATCTGTAATGCATCATTTCATCATTATACTAATCCGCGAGCAGTACTTGCTCAGATGAGGCGAGTTTTGAAAAATAACGGTGTATTGCTAATAGGTGACCCATGGATGCCGCAACCCTTAAGAGGATTAATGGATTATTTTACCAGATTTTCTAATGAAGGTGATTTCCATTATTATGGGAAAGAAGAAATGAGAAATCTTATGAATGAATGTAGTTTTCGATTAATAGATTCAAAAAAGACAGGAAAACATACCATATTGTTTAAGGCCATACCAATGCTTTAATACATGTATATACTGCTTATCCCAAGCCCTCGTTACGATCTGTAGATCATAACGAGGGTATTTTTTAAATATTTTAAATTCAAATTAAATTATAGAAAAATCATTGGATTACTTTAATCCCGGTCAAAATCATCTGTTCAGCCAGCATTGCCATATGTTCAGGAGATTCTTTAAGTCCTTTGTCCAGCCAGCTTTGTAAAAGTCCGATGCATCCAGATACAATAAAAGAAGAAAAATACTCAAAATTCTGTGATTTTCCTGTATTAAATACTTCCATAAAATCATTCAGGCAACGATTTTTCACCAAATCTTTCAGTTGATTCAAGAATGCAACATCACCATTATTAACGATCAGTACTTTGCATATATCAGAGTTTTTGGCAACAACGCGAAATAAATCGATCAGTATTGGCAGAGGTTTTCCGTTTAGAGATTTTGAGGGATGCTTGTCTAATACATTATGAAAATCATTTAACATTTCTGACTGGATCTGTTCAACCATATCAAAAATATTTTTGTAATGTAAATAAAAAGTTCCTCGATTAATATCAACCCGTTCTGAGAGTTCTCTGACTGAAATGTCTTTTATACTTTTTTCTTTTAGCAGTTCTGTTAATCCTTGACGGAGCTGCTTTTTTGTTTTGAGTACACGACGATCATTATTTTTTTTATCCATGATGATTCTCCTTAATGAACATTTTTTTAAAAAATGTTGATTAATCAACTAATTTTGATAAATGTGATTATTGTTCTTTGCTATATTTCATATTATAATAGACTGGTGTCAATTAATCAACAAAATTTCATTTTTAAGATTTTATGAAAGATATTGACGAAACTTTTTAAATCGAATGTATTTGATTATTTAATCTCATTAAAAGGAGATCTGATCTTATGAGTAAAGCACAAGATACAAATTTTATGACTAAAGTGGCTACTGTTATTGTAGATAGGCGCAAGCTCTTTTTCTTTATATTTGCTGTACTGATTGTTTTTTCTGCTTTTTCTCGAAATTGGGTAAATGTTGAAAATAAACTGTCAGCTTATCTTGCTGAGGATTCTGAAACGAACATGGGTCTGAAAATTATGGAAGATGAATTTCTTACTTATGGGTCAGCAAAGGTCATGGTTGCAAATATTTCCTACGAACAGGCAGAAATGCTCGCTGGACGCATTGAAGGGATAGAGGGTGTTTCTGGTGTTGATTTTGATGAAAGTACGGATCACTATAAAGATGCTTCAGCCCTTTTTAATGTAACTTTTGCATATGATGAGAAAGATGATCGATGCCTTGAAGCATTGGAAATATTAAAAGAGGAACTCTCTGGATATGATCTTTACATAGATACTGAGTTGGGAAACCCTACGGCGAAAATTATTACCAGTGAAGTAAGTATCATTACTATATATGCAGCCATTATTGTTGTAAGTGCCTTGATTTTAACTTCCAGAACATATGCTGAAATACCTGTTTTGATTATGACTTTTTTGGCAGCAGCAATTATCAATATGGGTACAAACTTCTTCTTTGGGACGATTTCATTCGTATCAGATTCGGTTACGATTGTATTGCAACTTGCAATGTCCATAGACTATGCGCTCATTTTTTGCCATCGATACCTGGAAGAGCATGAGCAATTGCCGGCGAGAGAGGCAGTTATTACGGCATTAAGCAAGGCTATTCCAGAAATTTCAGCAAGTAGTCTGACTACCATTGGTGGATTGCTGGCAATGACTTTTATGCAGTACAAGATTGGATTAGATATGGGTGTTGTACTTATAAAGGCTATTTTATTAAGTTTGTTGTCAGTATTTACGCTGATGCCGGGACTTTTGATGGTGTTCAGCAACCTGATAGACAAAACCAAACATAAGAATTTTGTTCCCAAAATTTCTTTTGTAGGAGAGTTTGCTTATCGAACAAGAAAAATTATACCGCCCATTTTTCTTTTAGTACTGGTAGTAGCAATGTACTGGTCAGGAAAAGTTTCGTATGTTTATGGCTATTCGTTCTTAAAAACACCGAGGCTAAATGAACTACAGATTGCGGACTCGATGATTGAAGATACTTTTGGTTCTGAAAATCTCATTGCAATGTTAGTGCCTTCTGGTGATTATGAAGCTGAGGCTAAGTTGCTTAAGGAACTGGAAAGTTATGATGAGACTGATCGCACGATGGGGCTTGCAAATATTGAGGCGATGGATGGTTACATGCTTACAGATAAACTGACACCCAGAGAATTTTCTGAGTTGATTGATTTGGATTATGAAATGGCTAAAGTTCTGTATGGGCTTTATGCAGTAAACGATGAAAATTATGCTAAAGTAGTCAGTGGTTTGGATTCATACAGTGTACCTTTGATTGACATGTTTATGTTTTTGTATGAACAGGTAGACGAGGGATATATAACAGTAGAGGATGATGTGCGGGAGGATTTGGAAGAAGCCTATGCACAGATGAACGATGCAAAACAGCAGCTGCAAGGGGAAAATTTTAGTCGTATGCTGATCTATCTGAATCTTCCACAAGAAGGAAAAGATACGTTTGCATTCCTCGACACCATGCATCAAATTGCTGACAAATATTATGATGGTGACATTTATTTGGTTGGTGAACCTACGAGTCAATACGATCTGTCTAAAGCATTTGTTCATGACAATACCTTAGTCAGTATTTTATCTGTTGTATTCGTTATTGTTGTTTTGCTTATGACTTTTACATCAGTGGGTATGCCCATACTCTTAATTATGGTTATTCAGGGAAGTATCTGGATTAATTTTTCATTCCCATTTTTGTCTAAAACCAATGTATTTTTTATGAGTTATCTGATTGCCAGCTCAATCCAGATGGGTACAAATATCGACTATGCTATTGTTATTTCCAGTCGATATCAGGATCTGAAAAGTAAAATGCATCCACGAGATGCGATTATTGAAACCATGAATTTGGCATTTCCAACCTTGATTACTTCTGGAATGATTCTTGCAGTAGCCGGTATTCTGATTGGAAATATGACTTCGGAACCTGCGATCGTTGGTATTGGGCAAAGTATTGGCCGGGGTACGATCATATCTCTTATTCTGGTTATGTTTGTTTTACCACAAATTTTACTGCTGGGGGATAAAGTAATTGAAAAAACATCGTTCTCGATCAATACGCCTGTGCGCGCACAGAATGCCAGAGGAGTGGTATATGTCAACGGACGTATTAATGGTAAAGTGTCAGGTACGATTACTGGTATTGTTCGTGGTATTATCCGAGGAGATGTGAGTGCTCTTGTTGAATCCGGAGAAATGAAACTGGTTGGTGAGGAATCCGAAGAGCAGGAGGTGGAAATATATGAAAAACTTTAAAGTCAGAATAGTTTCAATGCTGATGATCATGGTTCTTTGCATGAATATTGCATTACCAAATGCTGCTTTGGCAGATGAGTATTCAAATACAATCTATATCCGTTCTGCGGAAGATTTGATTGCTTTGGCTAAAAAGTCTTCTTTTGATACTTGGTCTCGGGGGAAAACAGTTATTTTGACCAATGATATTGATCTTTCCGGTATAGAGTTTACACCCATACCTACTTTTGGAGGAATCTTTGACGGTCAGGGGTATACGATTCGCGGACTTTCTCTGACAGATTATAATTCTCCTCAAGGATTGTTCCGTTATATTCAAGAAGGAGCCTTAGTCAAAAATCTGACCGTTAAAGGCACTGTAACTCCTGAAGGAGAGAAAATTACTGTTGGAGGAGTGGCTGGAAGCAACAGTGGAATAATCCTAAATTGCAATTTTATTGGGAGAATCAGAGGTGATAAGTATGTAGGAGGTATCGCTGGTATTAATGAAGCTAAGGGGCTCATTTCAAATAGCTTTGTACAGGGTGTTATATATGGTGAGCACTACGTGGGTGGTATTGCAGGAGAAAATCTTGGGAAAATTCTGCTCAGTAATAATAAAGCACATATAAATACCATTGTGACAGAACATTCGTTAGATCTTGAAGATATTCAAAGTATTGATATAGGTCATTTTATTTCTTTTTCCACAGAGGATGTTGCAGATGTAATGGATGTGGGGGGGATTGCTGGTATTTCCAGCGGTATTATTCAAAGCTGTTCAAATGATGGTACAGTTGGTTATCAGCACGTAGGATATAATATTGGTGGCATTGTTGGAAGACAATCCGGATACTTAAATGGATGCAGCAATAGAGGTATTGTTTATGGGCGAAAGGATGTAGGGGGCATTGCCGGGCAGATAGAACCTTATACTACCTGGCAACTTTCAGAGAATTCATTAAAGAAACTGCGTAAGGAATTGAATACGTTACAATCAATGATCAATACTGCGATCAATGATGGCAATTACTATTCCTCAGAAATTTCTGCAAAACTTTCAAGAGCCAGGAGCTATGCAACGGATTTAAGGAATGCCAGCGACTCTCTGTCAGATCAAACCACTTCATTGCTGAATGACAGTATTGGCAGCATAAATGATGTCAGCGCCCGAATTACGGAAACACTGAAAGATACGGAACCTATTATGGATTTGACTTCAACTTCAGTAAATGATATGGCTAAGGCAATTGGAGAGTATAAAACTGCTTTGAGAAAATTGGAGAAGACAGCTGATCATGTAGATAAAGGCATGGATACGCTTTATCCTGCGCTTGATAAGATGGAAGATGCACTGGAGGATACAGATGATGCCGTTAATAAGCTAGCAGATGCTTTAAACTCTTTGGTATCAAGCCTTGGTGACAGCGATGCTGTGGAGGATGCATTAACCGATATCCAGGCAGGAATATCTGATCTTATTGCTGCGATTAAAAAAATTCGTGATGTGGGAAATAATTTTATTAGTATTGCAGATACCTTGGAAAAATCTAAAGAGTGGCAGGAGAATGCTCCTATTATCCGAGATGGGGCTAAGGAGCTGGTGGCTGCGACGAGTAAAATGGCAGAAGCTCTTCAGGAAATGAGTAATGCATTAATTCGGCCAAAGGATAATTTTGATGAGAAAGAGTTGCTAGATGCATTAACTGCCTTGGAAATTGCAGTAGCAAATTTTGAAACAGCAGCTAAGTTGTCAATCTCAGGATTCTCTAAATTGTCTTCCGGGCTTGAAAAATTTATAGAAGCTTATAAGGATAATGACGAAATGCAGCAGGCATGGCGAAATATTGAAGAAGGATTAAAGAAGGTTGAGCAAGCTCTGGTAGAAAACTCAGATATTAATTACACAGATGCTTTAAATGGTTTAAAAATGATAAGAGATAGTTTGGACGTTTTAAAGCAAAATACTGACAGTACAGAAATTTTGAATGGGGTTAAAGAGATATCCCAGGGCATACAGGCTCTTGAGAGTACAATGAAAGACCTTCAAAAGCTCAAAATTGATGTCGATTCAGAAGGTTTTAAGAAGAACTTGACTGATTTTGTGGTTGCTACTCGCAATGCCAGAAATGCTTTATTGAAAATCAATACGGCACTTAAGAATTTACTTCAATCAGATGAACTTAAAAAACTTGGAGAAGCTTTTATTACAAATCTCAAGCAAATATCTGATGAAGTTTCCAAAGCAATAGACGCATTAGGAAAAATCAATGATGAGGCAGAAAAATTATTGCGGGAGATTGATTTTAAGGATATGAATGAAGGTATAAAAGATTTAAAGTCAGCCTCCCGTGACTTAAGCAGAGCTATTACTTCTATGAAGAAAGCTGTTTCATATTTAAGTGATGCATGGCCTTATTTTGAAGATGCCTCTGATTTAGTGCAAAAAGCCATTTCCTCCGCTAACAAAGCCACAGGAACATTAAAAAGTTCATTGGATGTTTTGGCAGATGCAGTTAGTGATATAGGTGATTTAGTCTCCGACCTTGCGGCGAAACCTAAAATAACTTTTCAGCAATTAGACAGCAAATATATAGAAACCAAGGATGAGATTTTTACAGCACTTGGTAATATTTCGGATTCATTAACCAGTTTAAATGATACGCTTGTTGATACATCTGATACACTGCTTGCACATATGCGAGCCATTTCAGATCAGATGTTTGTTGTCTTTAATGTGCTGGTGGGTATTGTCGAAGATGTTTCAGATGCCAGTGCGGATCCTGATGATCACATGGAAGATATTTCAACACAGAATACTGATTCAGATATGGGTGGAAAGGTGGCCGATAGCATTAACTATGGAATGATAGAGGGAGATATTAATGTTGGAGGAATTTCTGGGGCTATGGCCATTGAGTATGATTTTGATCTGGAAGATGACCATAATTTGACAGAGAAAATGTCTGGGGACTCCAAATTTTTACTTCGAGCTATTATATCTGACTGTGAAAATTATGGTAAGATTGCCTCTAAAAAGAATCATGCGGGCGGTATTGTTGGTTTGATGGATTTCGGATACGTGGTGCAATCTGTAGATAATGGCAGAATTAGCAGTATGAATGGTGATTATGTGGGCGGTATAGCAGGCAAGTCTGGCGGAGTCATTCGTAAGAGTTATGCAAAAAGTTCCTTATCAGGTTCTAGATATGTTGGAGGCATTGTAGGTTATGGTACTGACCTTTTTGATTGTTATTCATTGATTCAGGTGGAAGATGCACATGAATATGTGGGAGCTATTGCCGGAAATGCAGAGGGCATGGTGCAAAGAAATGGTTTTGTACATGCTGAATTAGCAGGGATCAACGGAATAAGTTATGCAGGAAAAGCAGAACCGATTTCTTACGAGGAATTGCTATCAGTAGAAGGGTTGCCTGCAAATTTTAGAAGCTTTCGTCTTACTTTTATAAGTGATGGCAACAAAGTGGCTGTTGTACCTTTTAAATATGGAGAGACGATTTCGAAAGACAAAATTCCAGTTGTTCCGCCAAAAGAAGGATATTACGGCGAATGGAATATGAAAGATTTCACAAATCTGACTTTTGATGCGACTGTTGAAGCAGTTTACATACAATATATTACGACCTTGGCAAGCAATCAAACTCGGGATGGTGGCCCATCTGTAATTTTGGTAGATGGTCTGTTCACAGCGAATTCATCTTTAACTATTACAGAATCAGAAGAAGCAAATTCATTTAAAGGAGAGAAAGTTTTGGAAGGATGGACCGTAGCTGTAACGGATGATGGGCAGACATCGCATACTATTCGTTATCTGGCACCTAATAGACAGACTTCCGGAATGAATATCTATCTTTTAAAAGACGGTGTCTGGGAAAAAATTGAGTATACTACAAGAGGAAAATATATTCTCTTTAATATGGAGGGGACAGAAGCAACTTTCATTGTCACTTCATCAACCCACATTGCATGGATCATCTTATTAGTTATTTTATCGCTTGTGTTAATCATTGCTGTTTTTTGGTGGATACGCAGAAGACGGAATGTAAATCCTTGTGTTACACATTAAATGAATTTACAACAATTTTAGAATATTAAATATTTATTCAATCTTGCGAAATGTCGTTAAATGATTTACACTGTAGTAAGTGGGTTTATGAAGAAAACCATAACTGCAGATTAATTTTAATTTGAGGTGACATAATGGCTATACTGCTTTTAATCATTATTTATATTTCATATATTGGTTTGGGTATTCCTGATTCGCTTTTTGGAGCGGCATGGCCTGTTATTTATCGGGAATTCAATCTTCCTGTATCAGCATCTTCCATTGTTTCAATGCTTATTTATGCTGGCACAATCATCTCGAGTTTTATGGGTGCAAGAATGATTGCAAAACTTGGAACTGCAAAAGTTGGTTCTTTAAGTACTATATTAACAGCTGTGGCATTATTTGCTTTTTCGAAGTCGACAGGTCTTGCAACCTTTTGTTTTTGGGCAATACCCCTTGGCATAGGAGCAGGAGCCATAGATGTTGCGATGAATAATTATGTTGCTTTGCATTATAACAATATGCAGATGAATTTTCTGCATTGCTTTTACGGAGTAGGAGTCTCTCTGAGTCCTTATCTTATGTCATTTGCCCTTTCAGACAATTCCGACTGGCGCAGAGGATATACAACTATGTTTATTTTACAGGCAGTCATTGCTTTGATTATGACACTGTCAATTCCTCTGTGGAGAAAGGTAAAATTTGACGATACTACAGAGGAAACCACGCAAAAACTGCTATCAGTTAAGCAAATAGTCATGATGCCAGCTGTTCGTTCTCATGTAGAAGTCATGATGTTCTCTTGTGGAATTGAATCCACCTGTCTCATATGGGGAGCAACATTTCTCGCAGATGGAAAGGGTTTCGAGCCGGACAGAGCAGCTGCACTTGTTACGCTGTATTTTGTTGGAGTTACATTGGGCAGATTTGCATCGGGGCTACTTGCATCAAAACTCAGACCTGATATCCTTATTTATGGGGGGCAAGCTATTACCGGACTTGCGATTATTCTGATGTTTATTACAGCAAACCCATATTTTGCTGTTGTGGGACTATTTACAGTTGGTTTTGGCAACGGAAGTTTATTTCCGAATATGACACATTTGACACCATTGAATTTCGGAAAAGAATTGTCGCAGTCAATCATTGGATTTCAAATGGGAATGTGTTATATGGCAATCATGCTGGTTCCACCCGTTTTCAGTCTGATTGCACAGTTTGTCGGTGCTAAAATGTTCCCTGTCTATATGTTTATTTTATATTTGTCTATGATGTTTTCAACTGGATTGCTGAGAAAACGCTTAAAACATAGTCCGACTTGTTAAAAAGCAGTCCAGATATTTAATTCAGTTTGTGTTGATTAAAAGTATTGAATTGTTAGAATGCGAAGCGATGGAATAATTTTTCGTCAAGTAAACCCCAGATATGTATCTGAAGAAACATATCTGGGGTTTATTTATGGGGTATTTCCTTTCTGAGTATGTAGAGTATAGGAAATATAATTCACTCACGATGAGGATATAGAATTATAGTTATGCAACATTCATAGAAATTGAATAAGTCATTTTTTCAATATAAACCCTAGATATGTATTTGCCAAGTCATATCTGGGATTTATTTTTGGATAAATCATTTCATACATAAGGAGTGTAAAAAAATTTTTTTGTTTTATGGGTAATTAGTTTGACATGACATAATCAATTTGATATACTTACGACGCAAAGTCGATCTACGTCGAATTTTAAAATTTGATATCGAAAAAGCAATAGATTAGGGTCGATAAATACTGAGTTTGGAATAAGAAGAAAGGAATTCTTCTAATCCCTCTTATCAAGATTTACTTAATTCAAAATAGGCAAAATAATTAAATATGAGGAAGCAACTTATAAACTTATTAGTCAACTATTAAGTTTTTTCTGTTAGGATTATTGCAAACAATTATGATGGAATTTTATTAATTTAAAATATATTCATATAATAAAAAATAAACAGAATATTCAAATGCCAAGAGGTGGTAAATATGACAAGGGTATTAGTGGTGGATGATGCAGCATTTATTCGGGCACAGCTTAAACAATTGCTTACACAAAATGGCTTTGAGGTTGTAGGTGAAGCTGAAAATGGTCAAGTGGCACTAAGGAAAATCAAGGAATTAAGACCGGATATCGTAACACTTGATATTACAATGCCAGAAATGGATGGTATAGAGTGTATGGCTGAAATTAATAAATTGGAATCTAAGCCGGCTGTAATCATGGTTTCTGCTATGGGACAAGAACCCTATGTACAGAAAGCGATTCTAAATGGTGCACGGGGCTTTATTGTAAAGCCGTACAAACCTGAAGTGGTGATTAATTATTTGAATAAGTTTAGGAAATGATTAAATAACAATATTGGGTATTAATGATTAAGAGGTGTGGAAGTTATGCTTCAACTGACGGATGAAGAACTTTTAAAATACATAAAGATTGGTGAATTGCAATTTTATACATTAGCTGAAATACATAAAATTCTGATTCAAAGCAATATAAAGTGCAATATAGAAGAACTTCGGCAGAAAATTTTTCTTTTATATCGTGATGGTTATATAGGAAATGAGCCAACAGGTGATGGTGTGAATATGTATTACATAATTTTCAATCCTGAGGAGGTCACTGAAAATATTACAACATAATTTGGATGAAAATGTGCGATGGATCAGGGAAAAAGAAGACTTCCGATTCTTGTGCATTTAATCAAATAAACCATTGTAATCTATTTAAGCATGGGAGGTCAAATATTATGGAAAAAAAACTTGCAAAACCATCAAACAGAGAAAGTGAAAAAGGAGTAACACAAGCATCTTTTCGGATGACAGATGAAATGGAGAAAAAAAGAGAACTTGCCAGAAAGCAAGCACAAGATAAAGTGAGAGCCAGGACATTGGCCAAGCAACAGCAATTGGCAGAAAGAATTGCAGTTGCAACCGAACAGCTGGCTTCAGGAATTGAGGAAGCAAGCAGCGCAGCCGAAGAACTTGGTGCAACAATGGGGCAAATTGCAACAGGAGCGAATGAAGCGTCTTCTGCAGCTGAAGAGTCAAGAGCTGCTATTAACCAGATTGATAAAGCTTCCATTATATCTGAAAAAAATGCAAGAGAATCTCTAAAAAGAGTGGATTTGGCAAAAGAATTGATAGAAAATACTTCAAACGATATAGAACTCATGATTAAAGGAATAAAAGAATCAGCTGATACCAACATGGAATCTGTAAGGCTTGTTGGAGAATTGGAGAAGCAATCCAATGAGATCGGAGAAATTGTGCAGGCAGTGGTGAGAATTGCCGATCAAACTAACTTGCTTGCGTTAAATGCAGCCATAGAAGCGGCCAGGGCGGGAGAACATGGAAAGGGCTTTGCAGTGGTAGCTGATGAAGTGAGAAACCTTGCCGAGACTTCAGAAAAATCAGCCAGAAATATCACAGAACTGGTGAATGAAATTCAACAGAATGTGAAAATTGTTGTGGTGGATATTGAGAATGCTGGTAAAGCTGCCAATGAAGAAGTAGAGAAGGCACTGAAAACTACTGAGGATCTTATTAAGATCAATGAGGAAATCATTTTGGTAAGGGAAGGAGTTGTGGAAATAGCTCAAAGTGCAGTGGATTCCAATAAAGGAGCCAGTGAGTTCCTGACGATGGCTGAACAGATTGCTGTAGCGGCTGAACAGCAAAGCAGTGCTGCAGAGGAAGTAGAAAAATCAATTCAAATGCAAAATTTGGCTTTTAATGAGTTAAATGCAGGTGCTGCTGATTTGGCTCAGATGGCTGAAGACTTAAAGTATTCTACGGATCCCCAAAAATCTTCGGAATCCCTTGCAGCGGCTTCAGAGGAATTGTCAGCTAATGTGGAGGAAGCAAATTCTACTGCCAATGAGATTCTAAAGGCAATGCAGCAGATTTCAGCAGGTGCTCAGGCACAGGCAGAGCTTACTGATAAAGCTGCAAGACTAGGTGAAAGGCTTGCAGTAGCTGCGCAGCAAATGAGTGACAGGGCGAAATTCTCTGCAGAAAAAATAGAGGAGCTCCAAAAATTGCTAGAGGTAAATAAAACCGCAGTGGATAATTTGATTACTGGAATATCTTCTTCAGCAGAATCCAGTATTATTTCAGCTAAGAATATAAAAAATCTGGAAGAAACTACAAGAAGAATCGATAAGATTGTGGATGCTATAGTCAATGTAACCATTCAAACGAATATGCTGGCTGTAAACGGTTCTATTGAAGCAGCAAGAGCAGGAGAATTCGGAAGAGGGTTTTCAGTTGTTGCCGGAGATATAAGAGCGCTTGCCAATGAATCTGCGGAAAACACAGATAAGATCAAGGATCTTGTAAGAGGCATTCAGAATCAGATTCAAAGAGTTGCAGCGGATATTGATCTTTCCAGCAAAACGTCTTTAGCAGAAGTGGAAAATGCAAAGAAAACAACACACAATCTCAATATTATTGAAGAAAGCATGATAGAGATCCTTGCAGGAGCAAGAGAGATTCTTAAAGGATCAGAAGAGTCGTTAGTGGCTTTGGAACAGGCAAAGAAGGGTGTGGATCAGATTGCAACCGCTGCTCAGGAAGCCAGCAGTGGAGCTGAACAGGCAGCAGCAGCAGCAAATCAACAAGCCAAAGGTATGCAGGAACTTGCAGAAGCGATTGAAGAGATCTCAGGATTGGCTGATGAGCTTCAGAATATGTAGAGAATGGAGGGGATAGTCATGGCTACTGGTATAAACAATGCCAGCTTTACCGAGCGCCAGCTAGTTACCTTCCAGATTGGAGAGGATGAATTCGGGGTCGATATCATGGACGTAAAAGAAATTATTAGAGTTCCTGATATTACTCGAGTGCCGAATGCTCCCACCTATGTCGAGGGTGCATGCAACTTAAGAGGGAATGTTTTGCCAATCATCGATGGGAGGACCTGGTTTAATCTAAAAAAGGAAAAAAAAGATGAAAACAACAGAGTATTAGTGATTGATGTAGACGGTAAGGCTACTGGAGTGATTGTAGATAAGGTATCAGAAGTAATGAGAGTAAATATTGCAGATATAGAGGAACCACCAGAAATTGTGAGAAATGTGGACTCTGATTATTTAAATGGTGTTGTAAAGTTGGAGAATGGGAACAGGCTTATCATGCTTTTGGATATTGTAAAGGCACTTAGTGTCAATAATGTAAAAAAACAAGAGAGTAAAGTTCAGGACGAAAATTTACAAAAGAAGAGCAATGCTGACTTAAATATCAACAGTAAAGAGTCTATAGATGAGGAGCAATTGGTTTCCTTTCTTTTGGGGAAAGAAGAATATGCCATTGGTATTATGCAGATTAAGGAAATTATTCGCACACCTCAAATAGTAAAGGTTCCAAATTGTGAAGAATACATAGAAGGAGTAGTTTCCATACGTAATAACTTGTTACCTATAATCAATTTAAGAGCATATTTTGGAATGGAGCATCTGGAGGTTAACGATCACACCAGAATCCTTGTGGTGGATATGGGCAGTTTTACTGCGGGAATTATGGTGGACAAGGTTTTAGAGGTTTTGAGTGTACCATCAAGCATTATACAGCCTCCACCGAGATTTTCTACTCAAACCGAGGATCAGCTCAAAGGAGTGGCAAAACTTAATTATGGTAAGCGTATGATTTTGATGCTTGAACCTTCTAAATTAATTTCTGCTGATGTAATCAGTAGAATTAGCGGCGCTGATGGAATTTATACAGAGAATAGAGAAAGAAAGGGCATGGAGAAGCAATTGCTTGATGAAGAGCAGCTGGTAACTTTTAAAATAGATTCTGTGGAATATGGGGTTAAGATTGCTAATGTTCAGGAAATCAACAGGATGACGGAAGTAACCAAAATACCCAGAGCTCCATACTGTATTGAAGGAATTGTGAATTTAAGAGGAAATGTAATACCTGCACTGAATTTAAGAAAACTATTCAATCTTCCAGAAAAATCAATTACTGATGCCACACGGATTATTATCATTGATCATAATGGAAAGAGAACGGGAATTGTGGTCGATTCGGTTTCGGAAGTACTTAGATTTGAAAAGACCTTGATAGAAGCCCCACCTGATACATTAAGCAATGGAGTTGACAGTGATTATGTGGAAGGTGTTGGAAAACTTAATAATGGTAAACGAATGATATTAATTTTGGATATTAATAAGGTATTGAGTTTTAGTTAAGATTCGGCCTTTTTAGGATTGACCCCGAAGGATCAGAGACTATTACTTTGGGGTTATTCGAATTTACTAAAAATGATGGTAGGTGATGATCGTGACCGACAGAATAAAAGTATTAATTGCAGATGATTCAGCCCTTATGAGAAAGGTTCTGAAAGAAATCGTCATGACCGATCCAAGTCTTGAAGTAATTGGAACAGCGAGGAACGGAGAGGATGCCATTAAAAAAGTTCATGAGTTAAAACCGGATGTGGTAACTATGGACATCAATATGCCTGTTATGGATGGTTTGACAGCTATGCAGTATATATTGAGCGATTATCCGGATATACCTGTTTTGATGGTGAGTTCACTTACTGATGAAGGAGCTTTGATAACTTTTGAAGCTCTTGAACTTGGTGCCTTTGATTATGTTACTAAACCTTCAGGAACTGTATCTTCCAACATCCATGTTGTCGGAAGGGAAATTATACAAAAAATTAAACTGGGTTTTGAATATGCCAAAAAGAGAAATACGCTTCGAAGAAGTGAAAGGCGCAGTACTACAGTTAAGGCCAAAATAACAATACCTGCGACTAAAACATCCATATCTGCTAGTACTGGCCTTTCAAAAATTATCCTCATAGGTATTTCTACAGGTGGTCCTCGGACATTAATGGAAGTTCTTCCAATGCTCCCACAGGATTTACAGGCTGCTCTTGTGATCATACAACACATGCCGCCTTCATTTACTTCTTCTTTTGCAAAAAGACTGGATAGTGCTTGCCCATTCCCGATCAAGGAAGCAGAGCCAGGAGATGTTCTTCAGGACGGGAGAGGTTATCTGGCTCCAGGAGGATATCAACTTTTGATCAGAAGGGAAGGGATGATTCGGCTTTCTCATAATCCTCAAACTGTTTTTATGCCATCGGTAAATGTGACAATGGAATCTGCACTGGATACCTTTGGAGGAAAGAAATTGATAGGCGTTCTTATGACTGGAATGGGAGACGATGGAGCTGATGCTATGGTAAAGATCAGAAAGGCTGGAGGGATTACCATAGCTGAGGATGAGTCCACAGCAGTGGTTTTCGGTATGCCGAGGGAAGCAATTGAAAGAGGTGGTGCTGAGATTGTAGTGCCCTCCTATAAAATAGCGGATGAAATCATTAAAGCCGTCAGAAAGAGTTAGTATCAAATCTAATGGTATGTATTTTTGGGATTGTATGGAGGTATTCGATGAAATATACATATAAAGTTTTGATAGCGGATGCTGATGAAGAAATATTAAGTACTTTAAAAACACATCTGGAGCAAGAAAACTATGAAGTAGAAACTACTCAAAGCGCTATTAGTGCCCTTGAGAAAGTCAAAAGCGATAAATACCATATTGTTTTGATGGATATAGACTTACCTGAAATGAATGGGGTTGAGCTTTTGAAAGAAATTAAAAGTTATGATGCATTAACCCAGATCATTATAATGGCAGGACATTCCACAATGGAAAAAATATTAAATGCTCTCGAATATGGCGCTAACGATTATATACAGAAACCATTCTCGGATGTAAAGTATATCACCCAAGTTATGAATTGCTCTGTGGAAAAATTGGAGAGGTGGAGAAAATCTATTATTCAAATCGTACAATAGTTAACTCAACTGAAGGACATTACACTGTATTAGGAGGTAAACTTAAATGGATACCATGATCCAGTTGTATATGGAAGATACGGAAGAGATTCTGCAAAAGGCAGAAAAATGTCTTATTCGCCTTGAAATGGAATATTCCACAGAAAATATTAATGAATTGTTCAGAATAGCCCATACAATTAAAGGTTCTTCTCAGATGGTAGGTTATGAAGATATTGGAAATGTTATGCATAAAATTGAGGATATGCTTGATTGTGTAAGAAATGGATCTATACTGTTTGATCAGAGCATTGTATCTCTTTGCTTTAAAGGCTTGGATATTGTTAAACAGATGTTGGAATATAAAAAAGAAAATGAGAATAACGAGATGCCAAAGGACCTTAGTGATGAAGCTTTAAAAATTAATGAAGACATTGCAGCTTTAATCGGATTCAATAAAAAACAAGAAAAAAAAGTTATGGCAGAGCAGCCAGCCATGGGGATTGTATCAAGCCTTTTGAATAAAGAAGCTAAAGGCAGAAATAAATATTATGTTACTTTCTTCATAGATGAAGATGCACCTATGGTTTCGCCTGTATTGTTAATGATTTTAAAAAGTGTTGAGGATATTGGCACCATTGCTTATTCAAGTGTAACGGATAGCTATTTTTCAGAGTTATCTAGTGAGAATGCAATAAGTACTTTTGACATTATTTTATGTACAAATATGGAAGAAGCAGAGTTGTATACATATTTTGATTTATTTTATGTAAAAGGGATCAATATAGTAGATTTAACTCGAAGTAAATTGGAAGAAAATGATTATTTCTTTAACGATGCAGATCATATTTTTTATAGTATTGTTTTAAAAATTTTTATAAAGCTATATTATTTGCTTTTTAACAGATCAAAGGCAATTAAGATAAACGAAGAAGAACCTAACATAATAGAGGCCTTATACAGTATAGAGTTTTTATACAATGAAGCTGTTAATGTCAGTGACAAAATGAAAAATAAAGATCAAATCAGCTCATTTATGAAGGATTTAAACGATTTTTTTATTCTTATTACAAAGATGTATAAAAGGAAAAAAGATACTAAAGAAAAACTGCATTCCAATATTCAATTTCAAATGCTGAATCTGGCCAAAAGAGCCTATATTTATTCAAAGGGGAAATATTTATTCAGAATCTTTAAACCTGGAAAGGAAGATTTTGTTAGTAGATTGAGTAATTTTATTGAAAAAGTTAATAAATCGGCAACGTTAGCTATTTTTATTGATCTAAGTAACTTGGATTTATTGTGTGAAAATGAGATCAAAGCTCTGATTGAGTTTAAAAATCAATTGAAGGTTTATGAGATAGAAGTCGGTATTATTGCAGAAGGACCTTATGCCAGAAGGATTATTAACATTTTTGATTCTATAAAACCTGTTGAAGAGTTTAACCTATTTAAATCTGAATTTGATGCGGTTCTAGGTATGCTTTGTTCACAAAACTTTTGTCATAGTCTTTTTAAAGATCATGGTGAATAAGCTAAATATTGATTTAACACCAATAGACATACAAGGTATAAAAGTAAAAAAATGATCTCATATAGCAAATTGGGAAAATACATAAGGGTATTGTTGAAATTATGCAAATTAATGAGCAGAAGCGTATTAATAAATCTAAAATGATATAGTTCAGCAGTTATAGTGTATGAGCATTGTGATATGATGCCGCCTGCTGCAATGATCCCTTCGCAAGTATAGCAGCCGCTCATGCAATGAATTTTTGGATATTAGTAATGCAGCTTATGTGCTGTCAAAAATACTGGACTATTTTGAAAAGGTGAGAGAAGCTGCTAAGGAAGTTATGAGCAATAATAGGAGGAAAAATGGTATTATCTGATGAATTATTTGACAAGTTCATAAAATTGATTTACAGAAAAACAGGTTTATATTATGAACGTAATAAAAAGTATTATGTAGAAAAAAGGATTGAAAAATGTGCACAATTGCTTGAAATGGACAACTTGAATGAGTACTATATGATGTTAAAATTTTCAGATGACACATCAGAATTTGATAGATTAATCAACGAGTTAACGGTGAATGAAACTTATTTCTTTCGTGATTTTCCTCAATTGCGTAATTTTGCAGAGGATGTGCTGCCTATAGTCGTTAGGGAGAAAGGTGACAGAAAAAAAATAAAAATATGGAGTGCGGCATGCTCCACTGGCGAAGAACCTTATACTCTTTCCATTATTCTTCTAGAAATGCTTGATCACCCAGAAGAATGGGAGATTGAAATACTTGCTTCTGACATAAATACCAAGGTATTAAAAAGTGCAAAAATAGGCATCTATGAAAGCAGAGCTGTAAGGGATGTACCTCCTGAATACCTGGAGAAATATTTTACAAGGCGGCAGGATAAGTATTTTGTTAATTTGAGTGTAAAAAAACTTGTATCTTTTAAGCGAATAAATTTGATGGATCAAAATGATATGAGCAATATTAGAGGATACGATTTTATATTCTGCCGAAATTGCTTGATCTATTTTGATGATGAGTCAAGAAAAACTGTTTTATCAAGTTTTTATGAATCCTTGAATCCTGGAGGATTTATTTTCTTAGGACATTCGGAGTCTGTTGGAAGGTTTTCATCTGCTTATAAAGTTCAAAAAATAGGGGATACAATAGTTTATTCTAAGCCTAAGTAGTATTACAGAACGAAATATCTGCCTATAGATGACTCTAATAATCAATTAAAACCAAATAAATGTTTCTTTTGGTTTAAGGGGAGAATATTATGTTTAGCAGAATCTATTCAGAAGATATTGATATCGTTAAAATGTTTATTAATGAGTGTAAGGAATGTCTTGAAGATTTAAAAAAAGATATGCTAAAGCTTGAGGTGAACTCTGAAGACATAGATTTGCTCAGTCATCTTTTTAGAAGGACCCAAAAAATCAAGAGAGAGTCTTCATTTGTAGGGCTATCAGGTATTGTGAGATTAACTTATGAGGTAGAATGCATATTAAAGGCTATAAAAGATAAAAGAGTGGCCGTTGATACAGAACTTATTGATGGAGTGCTTTTGTATATAGACTTTTTGGATACTTATACAACAGGACTTCTTGAGAGATTAATGAAACTTGATTCAAATGTTGACAGTAGATTGTATCTGGAATATGAAGATCAGCAAGATGAAAAACAGTTGGTTGCAACTTTGCGACAAGCTTATGAAAGTTGTGAAATTAGAGATGATGAAAACAGTAAGGATCAGAAGGAAATTATTGAAGATCAAAATTTGGAAGTTCTGCAGTCTGAAGTGTTTAATAAGGGATTGACAGGGGGAATTAAGGACCAATTTTTGTATGAAAGTATGGAGAATTTTGATAAAATCGAGCATGATTTATTAGTGCGGCTTGATGTCAATGACGATGATCAAGTGGCCATCAGTGAGATTTGCAGAATTATGCATAGTACCAAAGCTAGCGCAGGCATATATCTTGCAACTGTACCTCATCAAAGTCAGGAACAATTAGCATTAAAGAAGTTTTCTGAGGTTGTCCATACTTTTGAAAATTTATTAGATTTGATAAGAGACAAGAAAGTTCCATTTGATCATGATCTTATTGATTTAAGTTTCTTGGTGGTAGATTATTTAAAGTCTTTTATAAACTCTTTTTTTTCGGAGGAATTTTTGAATTTACAGAATAATGATATCCTTGATGGAATAAAAGAACATATATCTCAAATTCAATCAACATCACAGGATGCATTATCAAAAGCTGCATCAACTCAATTGAAATTAGAAAAAGTTGATGAAGTAAAATCGAAGAGCAGCATAAATCAGAGCATACGGGTTAATCAAGAAAAAATTGATAAAATGATGAATATGGTCTCTGAACTTTTTATTGCAAAAAATTCATTTACATATATTTCAACCAAATTGAATTTAGAGTATGCAGTGCCAGCAATCTCTAAGGAAATGAAACATTTTGAAGAATATTTAAACAGTATTTCTGAGGAACTTCAAAACGCTATTATGTCCATAAGAATGGTGGAAATCAAAACAGTTTTTCAAAGAATGCCCAGAGTCGTAAGAGATATAGCTCAAAGTACAGGTAAGAAAATGGAGTTGCGTTTGGAGGGGGAGGACACAGAGTTAGACAAGACAATTATTGAACAAATTGGAGATCCTTTGGTGCATTTGATTCGTAATGCTGCGGATCACGGTATAGAGCTCCCTCACGTGCGTTTGTCAAAAGGTAAGCCAGAAATAGGAAGAATTGTATTGAGAGCCTACAGCAATAGCAAGTATGTATTTATTGAGATTGAAGATGACGGAAAGGGAATCGATGCTGAGGAATTGAAAGAAAAAGCAATTGAAAAAGGATTTATTACCCGTGCTGAAGCGGAAAGGATGACTCGTAGTCAATTGTTAAATCTTATTTTTCTTCCAGGGTTCAGTACTGCAAAGCAAATTACAGAGATATCTGGTCGTGGCGTGGGTATGGATATTGTAAAAAGTAATATTGTTAGCATAAATGGAAATATAAAGATTGAAAGCGAAGTGGATCAAGGGACGAAGATGATTATCCAATTACCGCTTTCACTGGCAGTTACCCGTGACCTGATTTCCCGGGGATTAATTGTAGAAGCAGCAAATGAAACTTATATTATTCCTCTGAAATATATTGTTGGTTCAGTAAAAATTAATAGAAGTAACATTCATAAATATGATGACAAGTGTTTCATGCATTTAAGAGGGGACATTATCAGAATTGAATGGCTGAGTAAGGTTTTTATGTCTGGTGAGAGAGATGTCGGGAAAGAAGAATTGAATGTTGTGATTTTATCCAATGGAGTTGAGAATTTTGCAATTGTTGTAGATAAGCTGAAAAATGAACAGGAGTTTGTGGTAAAAACATTGGATGGGCATCTGGCCTCTATTCCTGGGATATCTGGGTCAACTTTACTGGGAAATGGACAAGTGGTTTTAATTGTGAATCCTATAGATCTCCTGCAGCTTATGTAAAAATAAAGTATTCAACTTAAGCATATGGTGGAAAGGCTGGCGAATATAAATGGCAGGAAGGAGCAGCAAGAAAAAACAGGGTAATTTTAAGAAGATGAAAAAAGAAGTGCTTGTAGAGCAACAGAATGGACAGAATCAAAATTCAGAAATATCAATGGAAGAGTTGGAGAATGATAGTTTGATAATGCCAGAGGCAGTAATTCTGGACAATGTTAAAAAAGAAGCAGAGGATAATGGAGAAAAAGCTGTTGATACAAAGAAAATAGAGTTGGTAATTTTTCGTGTAGGCGAAGAAGAGTTTGCTCTAAAAGTGTCGAATATAAAGGAAATTATCAGGATTCCTTCAGTGACAGAGGTTCCTAATGCTCCAGAGTATATCACAGGTTTGTGTAGTTTGAGAGATCATTTGTTGCCTGTTATAGATTGCAGAAAATTATTTGGTATGCCAAAACAGGAATTTAATGAGAACAGCAGAATTATTGTTACAGATATTCATGGGAAAATGACAGGACTGGTGTCCGATAAAGTTTTAGAAGTTATCAATATTGAAGAAACACAAGTAAACGAACCTCCATCCAGTATTAAAGGAATTGATGGTGGAATGATTCAAGGTATTCTAGTTCTTGATGAGGGTAAAAGAGTGATTATGATTTTAGATGCCGAGAAAATTACAAAAGTTAAAGGGATTGATGAGACTGTAAAGCAGAACCATCCCCCCATAGAAGATTTAATATCTTCGGAAGCAAAAGAGGAAGAAGATCAGATTATTATATTTAGTGTTGGTAAAGAAGAATATGCCTTTAGTATTGATTATGTAAAAGAAATCATTGGATTGCCTGATATTGTTAAGGTACCGAATACGGCAGACTATATAGAGGGTATGTTTTCTATAAGAAATGAACTTTTGGCTGCTATTAATCTGGGAAAATATTTTGGTATGAAGTGTGAAGTTTTAGATAAACGAGGTCGTGTGATTATTATAAACAATGGATTTTTGTCATATGGTATAATTGTTGATAAGGTGTCCAATGTGGTTCAGGTGCAAAAGCAACTATTAAAAGAAAATGTGCAGGATGCAATGTTTGCTGGTATAGGTTTTACTAAAGGAATTTATAATTTGAACAACGGTCAAAGATTAATTATGATGTTAGAGCCTGATCAGTTGATTCATTTAGAAGATATACAAGGGATTTTGGAAGTTAATCAAAAAGAATCAAAAAAGGACAGTACATTCCATCCTGATGAAGTAGGACTTACCAGTGAATATGTTATTTTTAGAATTGATGAGGAGGAGTATGGAATAGCAATTCATAAGGTACAGGAAGTCAACAGAATTGACGAAATCACACATTTTCCGGGAGCACCTCAATTCATAGCCGGAATGGTTGATTTAAGGGGAGAGGTCATACCTATACTGAATCTAAGAAAAATGTTTGGACTTCAAGATTTAGACTCTTATTGTGGATCCAAATTTTTAGTTGCTGAATTTGAAAATAAGAAAATAGGTATCTTGATTGATTCGGTTTCTGGCGTTTTAAGATTTTCAGAAGCCTGTATTGAAAAAGCTTCAGAAGCATTAAAAGAAAAAGATCAGAATTGCTATATAGACAAAATAGCAAAACTGAATGATGGTAAGCGAATGGTTTTGATATTAAACCTTTCAGCTTTGTTGAGTTTTATGTAAGATGGATTAAGAATAGAAAATGCGAACAGAGATAAAGGAATATAAAGATTCTAAAGTAAGGGGTTTCCAGGCATTGTTTTTGCTGAAATAATAATGTCAGAAACTCTTTTTTTATTGCTTACGGGAATATGACTACGCCAACTGTTTTTGGAAAAGTTATATAAATTTATAGGTATTTAGTTTGACATCATTTAATGAGTTTGATATACTTACATCAAATTAAGTCGAATTATTATGAAATGTATCGAATTTACGTACAATATTTAGCGGAATTTTGATTTGGAGAATACAACTAAATTTTTTAATTCTATTTTTGGAGTAAAAAGCTTTGGCAAAGCTGGTACTATTTTTTAATTTTAATTTATTGCAATGGGATTTGACGAGATTTTTAGTTAAGTAAAAACAGAATACCATGAAAAGGCAAACTTATTGAAAAATAAGGACGCAAAGCCACGAGTCTAAGGTGAGAGAACACTATGATTGTCGGGTTGCCAGGTTGCATTTGAAGAACTTATTTAAAGCTATGGCAGACGATGTTGCTGTGGCTTTTATTCATTTATTGCAGAGTTAAACTGCATATCGTAACACTTGATATTACGATGCCAGAAATGAATGGTATCGAGTGAATGGCTGAAATACTCAAAGTGTGAATTCAAAGTAAAATAAAGTGCAGTATAGAAGAACTTCGGAAAAAAGTTTCTTTTTTGCACTGTGATGGATATATGGGAAAGGAATCTACTGCTGATGGCGTGAACACATACTATATTATTTTTAATCCTTAAGATATAACTGACAACATGGCAATATAATTGGATGGGAATGTACAATGGACTGGAAACAACTCTGATTCTTGTGCATTTAATTATATAAACCATCGTAATTTACTTAAAAATAGGAGGACAAAATGTTATGGAAAAAAAACTTGCAAAGCCTTCAAACATGGAAAGTGAAAAAGGAACATCACAGACTTCACTTCGGATCACAGATGAAATGGAGAAAAAAAGAGAACTTGCCAGAAAACAGGCTCAGGATAAAGTGAGAGCCAGAACACTGGCAAAGCAGCAGCAACTTTCTGAAAGGATTGCGGTTGCAACAGAGCAGTTGGCTTCAGGGATTGAAGAAGCAAGCAGTGCAGCCGAAGAACTTGGTGCAACGATGGAACAGATTGCCAGAGGTGCAAGTGAAGCATCTTCTGCAGCCGAAGAGTCAAGAGCTGCTATTAACCAGATCGATAAAGCTTCAGTCGTGGCAGAAAAGAACGCGAAAGAATCCTTGAAGAGAGTGGATCTTGCAAAAGAACTGATAGATAATACTTCTAATGATATAGAATTGATGATTAAAGGGATCAAGGCATCAGCGGATACCAATATGGAATCCGTAAAACTTGTTGGAGAACTGGAGAAGCAATCCAATGAGATCGGAGAAATTGTGCAGGCAGTGGTAAGAATTGCCGATCAAACTAACTTGCTTGCGTTAAATGCAGCCATAGAAGCGGCCAGGGCGGGAGAACATGGAAAGGGCTTTGCAGTGGTAGCTGATGAAGTGAGAAATCTTGCCGAGACTTCAGAAAAATCAGCCAGAAATATCACAGAACTGGTGAATGAAATTCAACAGAATGTGAAAATTGTTGTGGTGGATATTGAGAATGCTGGTAAAGCTGCCAATGAAGAAGTAGAGAAGGCACTGAAAACTACTGAGGATCTTATTAAGATCAATGAGGAAATCATTTTGGTAAGGGAAGGAGTTGTGGAAATATCTCAGAATGCAGTGGATGCCAATAAAGGAGCCAGTGAGTTCCTGGCGATGGCTGAACAGATTGCTGTAGCTGCTGAACAACAAAGTAGTGCCGCTGAAGAAGTAGAAAAATCAATTCAAATGCAAAATTTGGCTTTTAATGAGTTAAATGCAGGTGCTGCTGATTTGGCTCAGATGGCTGAAGAGTTAAAGTATTCTACGGATGCCCAGAAGTCTTCAGAGTCCTTGGCGGCAGCATCTGAGGAATTGTCAGCTAATGTGGAGGAAGCAAATTCTACTGCCAATGAGATTCTAAAGGCAATGCAGCAGATTTCAGCAGGTGCCCAGGCTCAAGCCGAGCTTACTGAAAAAGCTGCAGGACTAGGTGACAGACTTGCAGTAGCTGCGCAGCAAATGAGTGACAGGGCGAAATTCTCTGCAGAAAAGATTGAAGAACTTCAACAGTTGCTGGAGGCAAACAAAACAGCAGTGGATAATTTGATTGCTGGAATATCTTCTTCAGCAGAATCTAGCATTGTCTCTGCAAAAAATATTAAGAACCTAGAGGAAACTACAAGAAGAATCGATAAAATTGTGGACGCTATAGTTAATGTAACCATTCAAACGAATATGCTGGCTGTAAATGGTTCTATTGAAGCGGCCAGGGCAGGAGAATTCGGAAGAGGTTTTTCAGTTGTTGCCGGAGATATAAGAGCGCTTGCCAATGAATCTGCGGAAAACACAGATAAGATCAAGGATCTTGTAAGAGGCATTCAGAATCAGATTCAAAGAGTTGCAGCGGATATAGATCTTTCCAGTAAAACTTCTTTAACTGAAGTAGAAAAGGCAAAGAAAACAACACACAATCTCAATATTATTGAAGAAAGCATGATAGAGATCCTTACAGGAGCAAGAGAGATTCTTAAAGGATCAGAAGAGTCGTTAGTGGCTTTGGAACAGGCAAAGAAGGGTGTGGATCAGATTGCAACCGCTGCTCAGGAAGCCAGCAGTGGAGCTGAACAGGCAGCAGCAGCAGCAAATCAACAGGCCAAAGGTATGCAGGAACTTGCAGAAGCGATTGAAGAGATCTCAGGATTGGCTGATGAACTTCAGAATATGTAGAGAATGGAGGGGATAGTCATGGCTACTGGTATAAACAATGCCAGCTTTACAGAGCGCCAGCTAGTTACCTTCCTGCTTGGAGAGGATGAATTCGGGACTGATATTATGGATGTAAAGGAAATTATCAGGGTTCCTGATATCACAAGAGTGCCGAATGCTCCAGTCTATGTTGAAGGTGCGTGCAATTTAAGAGGAAATATTTTGCCAATCATCGATGGGAGGACCTGGTTTAATCTAGAGAGAAAAAATAGGGATGAAAACAGTAGGGTGCTCGTCATAGATGTAGATGGCAAAGCAACAGGAGTAATTGTAGATAAAGTATCGGAAGTAATGAGGGTAAATATTGCAGACATAGAGGCACCACCAGAAATTATAAGAAATGTGGATTTAGACTATTTAAACGGTGTTGTAAAGCTGGAGAATGGAAACAGGCTTGTCATGCTTTTGGATGTTGTAAAGGCATTAAGTGTTAACAACGCCCAAAAGGAAGAGATAAAAGAGCAGAACGAAAGTTTGCAAAAGAACAGTGCGATCCTAGGCAGCAGTAATAATGAGTCTATCGATGAGGAACAATTAGTTTCCTTTCTCCTAGGTAAAGAGGAATATGCCATTGGGATTATGAAGGTTAAAGAAATTATCCGCACACCTCAGATCGTGAAGGTTCCAAACTGTGAAGAATACATAGAAGGAGTAGTTTCTATACGCAATAACTTGTTGCCTATAATAAACTTAAGGACATGTTTTGGAATGGAACATCTGGAAGTTAACGATCACACCAGAATCCTGGTGGTGGATATGGGCAGTTTTACTGCGGGAATTATGGTGGATAAGGTTTTAGAAGTTTTGAGAGTCCCCTCAAGTATTATTCAGTCTCCACCGAGATTTTCCACTCAAAGCGAGGATCAGCTCAAAGGAGTGGCAAAGTTGGATCAAGGTAAGCGTATGATTTTGATGCTTGAACCTTCAAAATTAATTTCTGCTGATGTAATCAGTGGAATCAGCGGAACTGATGGAATTTACAAAGAGGATAGTGATGGAAAGAGCATTGGGAAACAACTGATTGATGAAGAGCAGCTGGTAACTTTTAAAATAGATTCTGTGGAATATGGGGTTAAGATTGCTAATGTTCAGGAAATCAACAGGATGACGGAAGTAACCAAAATACCCAGGGCTCCATACTGCATTGAAGGAATTGTAAATTTAAGAGGAAATGTAATACCTGCACTGAATTTAAGAAAACTATTCAATCTTCCAGAAAAATCAATTACTGATGCCACACGGATTATTATCATTGATCATAATGGAAAGAGAACGGGAATTGTGGTTGATTCGGTTTCGGAAGTACTTAGATTTGAAAAGACCTTGATAGAAGCCCCACCTGATACATTAAGCAATGGGGTTGACAGTGATTATGTGGAAGGCGTTGGAAAACTTAATGACGGTAAACGAATGATATTGATTTTGGATATTAGTAAAATACTAACTTTGTGTTAAAATTAAGTTTTTTAGGGCGTTACCACGGGTATAGTAATATTTATTTCGGGGTGCGCCCGAATTTTCTAAAGATGATGGCAGGTGATATTCGTGACCGACAAAATAAAAGTATTGATTGTAGATGATTCAGCTCTTATGAGAAAAGCTCTGAAGGAAATTGTTATGACTGATCCGAGCCTTGAAGTGATTGGAACAGCGAGGAACGGACAGGATGCCATCGATAAGGTGTACGAGTTAAAACCGGACGTGATTACAATGGACATCAATATGCCTGTTATGGATGGTCTGACATCTATGCAGCATATTTTGAACGAAGATCCAGATATACCTGTTTTGATGGTGAGTTCACTTACTGAAGAAGGAGCATTGATAACTTTCGAAGCACTTGAGCTTGGTGCCTTTGATTATGTTACTAAACCTTCAGGAACTGTATCTTCTAATATACATATTGTCGGAAGGGAAATAATTCAAAAAATTAAAGTGGCTCATAAATCCAAAAGCAAGAAAAGTATCAAAGACAAATTTAGGAGGCGTGACGGCACTATCGCTATAGCAAAGAAAACAGCACCTATAATTAAAACGCCCATAATCACTAGTCCAGACCTTTCAAAAATTGTTCTCATAGGTATTTCTACTGGCGGTCCTCGTACACTGATGGAAGTTCTTCCGATGCTTCCGCAGGATTTACAGGCTGCAGTAATCATCATACAGCACATGCCGCCGTCATTTACCTCTTCTTTTGCAAAAAGACTGGATAGTGCCTGCCAGCTTCCAATTAAGGAAGCAGAACCAGGAGATATCCTTCAAAATGGAAGAGGATATCTGGCTCCGGGAGGATATCAACTATTGGTAAGAAAAGAGGGGATACTTCGTCTTTCCAACAATCCTCAAACAATTTTTATGCCATCGGTGAATGTAACGATGGAATCTGCACTAGACACTTTTGGCGCTAAAAAGGTGATCGGCGTATTAATGACCGGAATGGGAGATGATGGGGCAGATGCTATGGTAAAGATTAGAAAAGCTGGTGGCGTTACCATAGCTGAGGATGAGTCTACAGCAGTGGTTTTCGGTATGCCAAGAGAAGCAATCGAAAGAGATGGCGCTGAGATTGTAGTGCCCTCTTATAAGATAGCGGATGAAATCATAAAAGCCGTTAAAAAATTTTAGGCTACATCTAATGAATAGGTATTTTTTGAATTATATGGAGGTTTCCAATGAAGTATAAATACAAAGTTCTGATAGCAGATGCAGATGAAAAAATACTAAGCACTCTAAAAAATCATCTGGAACAGCAAAACTATGAAGTTGAAGTTACTCAAAGTGCCAAAAATGCTTTTGAGAAAGTTAAAAGCGATAAATACCATATTGCATTGATAGATATAGATTTGCCTGAAATGAGCGGAATTGAGCTTTTAAGGGAGATCAAAAGTTTTGATGCTTTAATACAGGTTATAATGATGGCAGAAAATTCTACTATGGATAAAATATTGAACGCCCTTGAATATGGGGCCAATGACTATATACAGAAAACTCTTTCGGATGTAGAGTATATCACACAGATTATAAATTATTCTGTGGAGAAACTGGAGAGGTGGAGGAAATCCATTATTCAAATAATAAAATAACCAATCCCAAACTGATTGGTATCATACTGTATTAGGAGGTAAGCTTAATGGATACCATGTTCCAGTTGTATATGGAAGATACAGAGGAAATGCTTCAAAAGGCAGAGGAATGTCTTATTCGCCTGGAAATGGAATATTCATCTGTAGAGATTAATGAACTGTTTAGAATCGCTCATACAATTAAAGGATCTTCTCACATGGTAGGGTACGAGGATATTGGAAATATTATGCACAAAATAGAGGATATGCTTGATTGTGCAAGAAACGGTTTCATCTTGTTTGACCAAGACATCGTGTCTCTATGTTTTAAAGGCTTGGATATTGTTAAGCAGATGCTGGAATACAAAAAAGAAGGTTCCGGAGAGGTGCCAAAGGATCTTATGGATGAAGCTTTAATGATTAATGAAGACGTTGGAGCTCTTATCAGATTCGGTAAAAAGGAAGAAAAATCAGTTGTGGTAAAACAGCCAGGTACAGGAATTGTGTCAAGCCTTTTGAACAAAAAGGTTAAAGGTAGAAATAAGTATTATATTACTTTTTTTATTGAAGAAGATGCACCTATGGTCTCTCCTGTACTTTTAATGATCTTAAAAAGTGTTGAGGATATTGGTTCCCTTGCGTATTCCAGTGTAACGGACAGTTTCTTTTCCGAATTATCTGGTACGAATGAAATCAAAACTTTTGATTGTATTCTATGCACAGATATGGAAGAAGCTGAACTGTATGCTTATTTTGACTTGTTTTATGTTGAAAGGATCAACGTAGTAGATCTAACCCGAAATAAGCTGGAAGGAAATGATTACTTTTTTAACAGTAGCGATCATACTTTTTATATTATTATTCTAGAAATTTTTATAAGACTATATCATTTGCTTTTTAATAGATCAAAGGAAATTAAAATAAATGGGGAAGAACCTAACATAATAAAGTCACTATACAGCATAGAGTCTTTATACAGTGAAGCGGTTAACGCCTGTGACAGAATGAAAAATAAAGATAAACTCAACCTATTTATCAAGGATTTAAATGAGTTTCTCACTTTTATTACTAAAATGTATAAAAGAGAAAACGCTATTGCTGAAGAACTGTATTCCAATATTCAATTTCAGATGTTGAATCTGAGTAAAAGAGCTTATAATTATGCAAAAGGAAAGTATTTGTTTAGAATTTTAAAACCAGAAAAGACAGATTTTATTAATAAATTGAATGATTTTAGTGAAAAAGTCAATAAATCTACAACTTTAGTTATTTTTATTGATCTAAGTCAACTGGATATTTTATATGAAAATGAGGTAAAAACTCTCATTGAGTTTAAAAATTGTATGGAAAATTATGGTTTAGAAATAGGGATTATTGTAAAGGGAATTTATGCCAGAAGAATAATTAACATTTTTGATTCAATAAAATCCATTGAAAAATTTAACATATTTCAATCTGAATCGGATGCCCTTTTGGGAATTCTTTATTCCAGTGATTTTTATTATAGAATGCTTAAAAGGATTGACAACGGACAACTAAAATAAGAAATGATTAATATATATAAATTACATAGGTTCAGCAGTTATAATGTCATAAATGTTGTAAGTGATGCCGCCTGCTGCAATGATACCTTCGCTAGTATAGCAGTCGCTTATGCAATGAAGTTTTGAAATGTAATATGACAGCCCGTGTACTGTAATAAATGCTGGAGGACCATTTTGAAAAGGTGAGCGATGCTGCTTAAGAAGCTATGAGTGATGAAGAGGTGGAAGAATGATATTATCTGATGAATTATTTCATAAATTCATAAAATTGATTTATAAAAAAACAGGAATATATTATGAGCGGAATAAAAAATATTATGTAGAAAAAAGGATCGGAAAGTGTGCGGAATCCCTTGAGATGGACAATTTAAATGAGTATTATATGATGCTGAAATTTTCGGATGATTCATCTGAGTTCGATAGATTAATTAATGAGCTAACGGTGAATGAAACTTATTTTTTTCGTGATTTTCCTCAATTGCGCAATTTTGCAGAGGATGTGTTACCTATAGTTGTTAGAGAGAAAGGTGACAGAAAAAAAATAAAAATATGGAGTGCGGCATGCTCCACAGGTGAAGAACCTTATACCATTTCTATTATTCTTCAGGAGATGCTTGAGCATCCTGAAAAATGGGAAATTGAAATACTTGCTTCTGATATTAATACTGAAGTATTGAAAAGTGCGAGAATTGGCATCTATGAAAGCAGAGCTGTAAGGGATGTACCTCCTGAATATTTGGAGAAATATTTTACAAGGATGCAAGACAGGTATCTTGTCAATCTGAGTGTAAGAAAACCTGTTTCTTTTAAACGGATTAATCTGATGGATCAAAATGAAATGAACGTTGTTAAAGGGTGTGATTTTATTTTCTGTCGGAATTGCTTGATCTATTTTGATGATGAGTCGAGAAAAAGTGTTCTGGATAGTTTCTACGAATCTTTAAATCCCGGAGGATTTATTTTTCTAGGACATTCGGAATCCGTAGGAAGATTCTCATCTGCCTATAAAGTTCAAAGAATAGGAGATACAATAGTTTATTCCAGGCCAAAACAGTATTATGGAGAAAAAGATTTGCCTGTAAATGATGCTCAAATAGCAAGATACTCTTACTAATTTGTGATGGTATCAACTACTTGTGACTGGATTTAAACCACATAAATGCTTCTTTTGATCTAAGGAGAGAATATTATGTTGAGTAAAATCTATATAGAAGATATTGATGTAGTTAAAGTGTTTATTAATGAATGTATGGAATGCCTTCAAGGATTTGAAAAGGAAGTTCTGAAGCTTGAAGTGAGATCTGAAGATATGAATTTGCTTAGTCAAATCCTTGAAAAAGTTAAAAGAATTAAGAGGGAGTCTTCTTTTGTAGGGATATCAGGCATTGTAAGATTAAGCCATGAGATAGAAGTTATATTGGAGGCCATAAGGGATAAAAAAGCAACTGTTGATACAGGACTTATTGATAGCTTACTTTCCTGTATAGATTTCTTAGATGCTTATATAAAAGGGATGCATGAGAAATTAAAAGAATATGCCCTGGATGATGAAAATGGTCTGTACCTGGAAAATGAAGATCATCAGAAAGAAGAACAGTTAGTTGATAACTTGAGACTCGCATATGAAAACTGTAAAAACAGGGAGGATCAAGAAAGCAAAATTTATAATAAAGATTCAGAGGAGAAAGAGATTGAAATTTTACAGTCAGAAGAGTTTAAAAAAGGTTTGACGGAAGGAATAAAAGAGCAGTTTCTGATTGAAAGCATGGAAAATATCGATAAAATCGAGAATGATTTGCTTATGAAGCTTGATAGCAATAGTGATGACAGGGAAGCCATCAGTGAATTATTTAGAATGATTCACAGTATTAAAGGCGGGGCATCAATGTATCTTGCATCATTACCCTCTCAAAACCCGGAATACTTCTCTTTAAAAAAGTTATCCGAAGTTGTGCATACTTTTGAAAGCCTGTTGGTATTGATAAGAGATAAAGGATTTAAATTTGAAAATAATCTCATTGATTTAAGTTTTTTAGTAATAGATTATTTAAAGTCCATAATGAGTTCTATTATTTCTGAAGAATTCATTGATTTACATAATGATGATATACTGGATGAAATTAAAGGATGTATTTCACGAATTAAATCTGTCCCCGGCGATACTACAAACTCTGCAGTCATAAACCAGCTGCAATCCAATAAAATAGATATAACCAAATCAAGCGTTTCACAGACTATTAGAGTTAATCAAGAAAAAATTGATCAAGTGATGAATATGATTTCTGAGCTTTTTATAGCTAAGAATTCATTTATGCATATTGCTAAAAGATTAAATATAGATTATGACTTGCCTGAAATGTCGAAAGAAGTTAAGCAAGTGGGAGCATATATAAACAGAATTTCAGATGAACTTCAAAATGCAATTATGTCCATAAGAATGATAGAAATCAAGACGGTTTTTCAAAGAATGCCCAGGATTGTACGGGATATAGCGCAGAGTACGGGGAAAAAAATGGAGTTATATATGGAGGGCGAAAATACAGAGCTAGATAAAACAATTATCGAGCAAATTAGTGATCCTTTAGTGCATTTAATACGTAATGCTGCAGATCACGGCATTGAACTTCCAGAAGAGCGGTTGACAAAAGGGAAATCGGAGACAGGAAAGATTGTACTACGAGCTTACAATAAAAATAAACATGTGTTTATTGAGATTGAAGATGATGGTGCGGGAATGGATACTGAAACTTTAAAAAACAAAGCAATCGAAAAAGGGCTGATCACCAGCACAGACGCTGAAAAGATGAACCGCAATCAATTATTGAATCTTATTTTTCTTCCTGGTTTTAGTACTGCCAAACAGATTACAGAGATATCCGGTCGGGGCGTGGGCATGGATATCGTTAAAAGTAATATTGCTAAACTCAATGGTGCTATAATGATTGAAAGCGAAATGGATAAAGGAACAAAAATGATTATTCAATTACCTCTTTCATTGGCTGTTTCTCATGGTTTGATTGTAGAAGCTTCTGGAGAAAACTATATTATTCCTTTGGAATACATAATCGAAACAGTAAAAATAGATAGGAACAGTATTCATAAGTATAGCGGAAAATATTTTACATGTTTAAGAGGAAATGTGATTAGAATTGAATGGCTCTGCCAGATCTTTATGACTGGCGAGAGGAATGCTGATCAAGAAGAGTTGAATGCAGTGATCTTGTCCAATGGGGCCGAAAATTTTGCAATTGTTGTGGACAAGTTAAAAAATGAACAGGAATTTGTGGTAAAAACATTGGATGGGCATCTGGCTGCCATTCCTGGGATATCTGGTTCCACTCTGCTGGGAAACGGACAGGTGGTTTTAATTGTAAATCCTTTAGATCTACTGCAGCTTATGTAAAAATAAATTATGGAATTTGAGCATATAGTAAAAGAATTACCAGGATAAATGCAGGTAGGAAATAAGAGATTCCTAGTAAGAGTTTCTGTGCATTGATTTGTTGGAAGGTTGATGTCAGAAACTTTTTTTATGGTGATAAGAATAAGAGTTCATCAATATTATTGTTAGCCGAAGGCAAAAGGCTACTTTAGAATATTTGTGAGTGTTTTGAGACCTAAGCAAAGATATATGCATAAAAAAATGGCCATGTTTTTACGTGGCCATTCTCATTCGTTTATATATCATTTTCGGTACGAGTAGGCTCTTTTAAAGAAACAATCGCCTTTTCCACTTGATGATCTCGAATTTCTAATACCTTGATGAAAAGCCCTGAAGTTTCTATTTCTACACTTGTTCCGTCCTGCGGAACAGCACCCAGTGCATCGAAAACCAGACCGTTAAAAGTATCGTAATCTTCGTTTGGGAGAGAAACACCAAGTACTTTAGATATATCCTCAAGGGAAGCACTGCCATGAATTTTCCATGTTTTGGAGTCAAGCTGTTCAATCGGCGTGATTTCATTTTCTATCAATTCGTCATATCCCAAATCACCAACCAGTTGTTCCACAAGGTCGTTTATGGTGACAATTCCGCTCACACCTCCATACTCATCCAGAACTACAGCAAGGTTATTGCGACTTTGCTTCATATTGCGGAACAGAACATCAGCCTTAACACTTTCGGGGACAAAATAGGCAGGTTTCACTGCTTTATTCATTACATTTTCCCGGCTTTTATCTTCCAGGCGGAAATAATCTTTGGCATTTAAGATACCGACAACATTATCAACTGAATTACTGCAAATGGGATAAAGCGTATGACGGCTACTGTAGATAGTGTTTTTCCAGTCTTCCATGCTTTCTTCCAACCATAGCAGAGAGATTTCAGTTCTGTGAGTGGCTATGTCCCCAGCGGTCAAATCATCAAACTCAAAGACGTTTTGGATAAATTCCTTTTCATCATGGTCAATTGTCCCTTTCTGACTTCCAAGATCCACCATCATACGAATTTCCTCTTCACTTACTTCTTCCTCTTCTGCATTAGGATCAATGCCGAGCAATCGCAGAATAGCGTTGGTGGATACGGTAAGAAACCAGACAATAGGAGCAAAGAGTTTGGCAATTCCACTAATCAGAGCGGACATTCCTAGTGCCAGGGGTTCAGCTTTTCTCATGGCAACTCGTTTGGGAACAAGCTCACCAAAAATGAGTGTAAAGTATGATAAAACTATGGTGATGAATATTACAGCAATTGTATCCAATGTTTTTTCAGGGATCGGTACACCCAATTTCATGAACCATCCAACCAGCTTGTCCGAAAAATTATCAGCTGCAAAAGCACTGCCCAAAAAGCCGGAAAGGGTAATGGCAACCTGAATGGTTGCTAAAAAGCGAGCGGGCTGACTGGTTAGCCTGGCAAGACGGATTGCGCGTTTGTCTCCCTCAGCTGCAAGCTTCGACAGTTTACTGTCGTTCATAGAAATGACCGCAATTTCTGCACATGCAAAGATTGCATTAAGTGCAATCAGAATAACTTGTAATAGGATCATTAATAAAATAGAGCCTTCCAAAATAAATCCTCCTTATACGATTTCAATACCATATATTTGTCTATGTTGCTAACAGAATATTTAAATTGCTATTTTTAATCACGCAACATAGTCTATGTCTTATTCATTAATTTTAATATATGGTATAAAGGAGGTTTATCTTCGTTGTTACTCTCACCTTCATCCATAGTTTACGAGCGCATCTCCTTTCAAAAAATATTCAAAATTTATTGTATCGAAAAAAATTACTATCGTCAATGTAAAAACTGTAAATATGCTTTAGAGAGCGTTACGGCAAGGAAGTCATTAAAAAAAGGTAAAATTATGAATTAATTAGAACAGGAAGCGCATAGACTATTATAAATCTAATAAAAAATGGTTGACAGAAGTATTTCTTTGCTATAGTATATTATACAGATAAAAATAGTATGGATTACAATAACAGAAAAAGAATGTTAAAGGAGATTTACAGTTAGAAATTTTCGTAGGCTGAAGTAAATTTCTGCCTCTGAACAGGGGTGGGATTTTTTTATGGCAAAATATTATACTTACTTAGATTTGAAAGGATGTTAAATATGATTGAAGGGATGAACATATGAACCTTAACTGGCAGTTTATAGCAGAAAGTTTGCCGCTTTACCGGGAAGCAGCATGGACAACACTGAAACTTGCATTTTGGGGTATATTGATTTCTTTAATAATTGGCTTTATATGCAGCATAGTTTTGTACTTCAAAGTAAAAGGATTAAAAGTAGTTGTGCATATTTACATAGAGTTGTCGCGTAATACGCCTCTTCTTATACAATTGTTTTTTTTATACTTTGGTCTTACTAAACTAGGAATAACATTGAGCGAAACAGCATGTGCGATCATCGGTTTGTCTTTTTTGGGAGGAAGTTATATGGCGGAGGCTTTCAGAGGAGGTTTAGAAGCTGTAAGCAAAACACAGATAGAATCCGGGTTAAGTATAGGCCTTTCAAAAAGTCAGCTGGTGAGATATGTGGTTTTTCCTCAGGCCTTTTCAGTAAGTGTGCCTTCAATCGGTGCAAATTGCATTTTCTTATTGAAAGAAACTTCTATAGTAGGAGCGATTGCAGTGGTTGATCTCATGAATGTAACCAAAGATTTGATAGGAATGTATTATCAGACGTTGGAATCTTTGCTTATGTTGGTAGTTGTGTACTTAATCATGATTTTGCCTTTATCATTACTTCTGACGTGGCTGGAAAGGAAAGTTCGGTATGCAGAATTTGGGAATTAGTGTTCTTTTTAAGGGAAAGAATATACAGCGTCTGTTGGGAGGGCTATTAATAACATCAAAAATTGCTTTCATTTCTATTATTATTGGTTCTTTGCTTGGAATAATTTTTGGAGTAATTTGGACATCAAAGTCCAGATGGATCCGTTCAATTTGTCGTATATACCTTGAATTATTCAGAATAATACCGATTCTCGTTTGGTTGTTTGTTATATATTTCGGGGTTACAACGGTTATAAATATTGATTTAAGTGGTGAGTTTGTTTCGATTGTTGTATTTACCCTTTGGGGGGCTGCCGAAATGGGGGATATCGTAAGGGGTGCATTGGAATCTCTGCCAAAACATCAGATCGAGTCTGGAAAAGCAATAGGCCTTAGTTTTTGGGGGCTTTACAGATATATTCTAATCCCTCAGGCTGTAAGAAGAATGCTTCCGGGGGCGATCAATTTGGCTACAAGAATGGTTAAGACGACTTCTTTAGTGGTTTTGATAGGAGTTATAGATGTGATTAAAGTAGGACAGCAAATTATAGAGCATTCTCGCACAGAAGTTCCTACAGCATCTTTTTGGGTGTATGGTTTTCTGTTTATATTGTACTTCATAATCTGTTATCCTCTTTCCCAGTTATCTAAAAACTTGGAAAATAAATGGAATGTATAGGGGGATTCATCATGCATAAAGAAACAAATGAAGTATTGCTTGAAATTAAGGGAGTGTATAAAAAATACGATGATATAACAGTTCTGGAAGATATTCATTTAAGCATCAATAAAGGTGAAGTTGTTGTAATTTTGGGACCTTCAGGTTGTGGAAAAAGTACTCTTTTAAGGTGCCTTAACGGACTGGAGAAAATACAGGGAGGAGATATAAGATATCGTAATAAAAGTCTTGTTGGGCAAGATGTGAATTGGCAGGAAGTCCGTCAACGTATAGGAATGGTATTTCAAAATTACGAATTGTTTTCACACATGACAGTTATTGAAAATATCATGTTAGGTCCTGTTAAAGTTCAAAAAAGAGATAAAAATGAAGTGATGGAACAGGCCAATCAGTTATTAAGCAGGGTGGGCTTACTGGATCGAAAAGATTCTTATCCTCGGCAGCTTTCAGGAGGACAGAAACAGCGAATTGCTATTGTCAGAGCTTTGTGTATGAATCCTGAGATTATGTTGTTCGATGAAGTGACTGCTTCTCTTGATCCTGAAATGGTAAGAGAAGTTCTGGATGTAATATTGGGACTTGCAAAACAAGGGATGACAATGCTGATCGTTACTCACGAATTGTCTTTTGCCCGAGCTGTGGCGGATAAAATAGTTTTTATTGATAAAGGAAGAATCTGTGAAATATCGAAACCCGATGAATTTTTTACAAATCCAAAGACAGAACGTGCTCAGCACTTCTTAAATAAATTTCAATATTAAATTTTAGAGGAAAGGAATGATGATTATGCCAAAAAATATTAAAAAAATTCTTCATGTATTGATGATTACAGTATTGCTACTGGGAGTGTTTGCTGGCTGTAGCAATAATGTAAGTTCGACTACTGAAACCAGCACATCGGAGTTTGATACGTCAGAGAAAAGTACTTCAGAAAACAGAAACTCAGAAATTAAAGGTACTCTTGCTGAAATTACAGAACGAGGGAAGATCAGAATTGGCGTTTTCAGTGATAAATATCCTTTTGGTTATGTCGATGAAAATGGAGAATTTCAGGGCTTTGACGTGTACATTGCAAGGAGATTTGCAAAGGATCTTTTAGGTGATGAATCTAAAGTTGAATTTGTTATAGTGGATGCAGCAAGCAGAGTAGCATTCCTTGAATCAAACAAAGTGGATATTATCATGGCTAATTTCACAGTTACAGAAGAAAGAAAGCAAAAAGTAGATTTTGCTAATCCGTATATGAAAGTTTCTCTTGGAATAGTATCTCCTGAAAGTGCTCCGATTACTTCAGTTGAGCAGTTAAAAAGTAAAAAAGCAATTGTGGCTAAAGGAACCACTGCAGAAACTTTTTTGACCCAAAATTATCCTGATATAGAGCAATTAAAATTTGAGCAATATACAGAAATATTTGAAGCATTAAAGGATGGCCGTGGAGATGCTATCGTTAATGACAATACAGAAGTGATCGCATGGGCAAAAAAGAATCCTGGATTTGTAGTTGGTGTACCTTCATTAGGCGGACAAGATACAATTGCACCGGCTGTTAAGAAAGGGAACAAGGAACTCCTTGACTGGATTAATAAAGAACTTGAGGCTCTTGGTAAAGAGAATTTTATACACCAGGCATATGATGCAACCCTTGCTGAGATCTATGGAGAAGACTATAAAGAACAGCTTGTTATTGAAGGTGGGAAATTGGAGTAACCTAAGAAGGCTCAGGTCAATAATTGGAGTGGGATATCTTAATCTCATCAGATTATTGATTCTGAGCCTAATTTAATATAAAAATCATTGCGGACTTTTGGGAGAGACTAAGAGAAAGCCACCGGTTATACATGTATAATCGGTGGCTTTTAAAGGTATTTCTTGCTTTAAATAAAATTAGATGATATAATAATATGGTTAATAAATTAAAATAAAAATACTCAATTATACCATATCATATTCTTGATTAAATGTCAAGGGGGAATTTTTTAAGTTTTTTATGATTTTGTTGGAGGTGGTTTTGTTGTCATTTGAGCTTATAAGTACATTTTCATTTTTAATTCAAAAACAAGCTGTTGATGAAATTGTAAAATGTAATGAGTATACTTCTAAGTTTGGGTTAACTTTAACGCATATCGATGCTCTTGGGCTTATTGAAACAAGAAGTCTATCCTTGAAAAATTATGGACGTATTGAATTTGGCAGCGGTGTAATCGACAAAATCATTAAGGCGTTTTGTGATTCTCCTTATATCTCTATGTACAACTATGTAGAAACACTCCATGTTTTAATTGAGATGTTTTATTTTTATAAAAATGAAACTCTTGATTTAATCACTGATGATGAATTGATCCGATTTATGAAAAATGCTTTTGACGGCGAATGCCAAGGATCTCTGGAATTGCTATCAGGACGAGAGCTGGATGGGTTAGCGCGTAATTTGTGCTATGGATATGAACCAGACGATGTAGATGAAGATGACTGGGAAGAGGAGGATGAAAATGGGGAGTATTGAGAAACGACACCTCATTGAATGCAATAAATTAAGTGGTGAATTTTATTTTAATTCTATCTTGCAGGAGGCATATACTTGTGGACTTTTGGATGAGTCTGATTTAGAGAATATTCAGCTTCAGTGTATTCGTCTTTTGGCTCATAAAAGTGAACAATACAATATGGGAAAAAGCAGCTCTATAAGGGTAGAGGTTGCTGAAAGCATTATGAAATCAAATCTTTATACAATAGGATTATACTTAAAGTCTCTGCCTAATCCCGACATTGCGGCAGACGAGTTAAAGATAAAGAATGCAGATGTTTTTGAGATGTATGAAAGAGGCCGGAAAATACTTCATACGAAGTTTCAGACAGCAAAACATCTTTACCATTTGGTTCAAAAGAGCAAACTGGATACAATTAATCATTCATATAATGCAACATTAAGTGAAAACGGTATCAGGATTTTTTTTAAGGCATACAACTTAGACTATGGAGCTTATGATTGTCCTGCTTCTATTGATTATCAGCTTTGTAATCCTGTTGATGATTTAGGCGGAGTTGAATTTATTCAAAAATATCTTGAGCAGTTATACTTAGAAAATGAATTTTGTAAGAATTTTGATGCAGAGCATATTCATTATCTACTTTATGGATATGACAAAGGGTATAAGGATTTATTGATAAATATTTTTGAACAAGTACTAACCGCATCTTTAGTATGCGCTCTTGCAGACCGCAATATAAGGCAGCTTAGTATTATGCAGGAAGATTTACGAAGTTTAAATGAAAAATTGATGAAAACAGAACATCACATCCTCATGTTAAATATACATCAGAAAATTGAAGATATATATGAAGTGTTGAATATTACAAGTTCCTCACTCCAAAAATATATCGAACGAAGTTTGCTCCGAATTAAATCTAATATAAAAAATGCCTTAGAATTAAATACTTTGGATAAAGTATTCATTATTCCGGTGAATTCTAATTTAGAACCTAAAATTCAATTTGAATCCGGTGTAAAAATGTATGATAAAGCTTACAGAGAGTTAGTAGATGAACTGCTTGCTTGCCGATATTCATTTGATAAACTCAAGCTCATAAAGCAAAAAGTAAAATCTTTTGATGATCTTGAAGATTTATTATTAGATATTCTGTTAGAGGAAAAAGAATTCATCTCTTTGTTTGATACTCTTGGCGATACGGAGATCGCAGCAATGATTAAAAGACATCCTTTTGAATCAGATATTCAAGCTGTAGATTTATCGGAAGCGGAACAGACCGTGCAACTACATTTGAAAAATTATGTTAGGCAGCTTCCAGGCTATAGGCAGCAACTGATTTTAAATATTGCGAATCATCTTGTATGGGATTGATGTAAAAATATCATCAATGATGACTGTATTTTTAATTCATATTTTGTAATCTAGTAGAGCCAATAGAAGTATTTACCATGCTAGGAATAAGTGGATTTTTTCTTCTTTTATTGAAAATTTTTTTCAATAATGTTATATTATTAGAAAGAAATTGCTAACGAAACGTGCTATACAATATTGTGAACGAATGAGGGGGACTTTATGAAAAGAGACTTTATAACTAATATCAAATCTTCTTATAATCAATTTACTAAGGCGGAAAAAAAGGTGGCAGATTTCATTCTGACAAATCCGAAAGAAGTGCTTTTTATGTCTATTACGGATTTAGCAGAGGCATGTGAGGTTGGAGATACCACTGTGTTCAGGTTTTGTAAGACAATGGATTTAAAGGGTTATCAAGAATTTAAAATGGTGCTTTCTTTAAGTCTTAATGATGGCCAGGAGGAAATGAACACATATACAGGAAATAATATTTCGATCAATGATTCTTTTGCAGAAGTGGCAAAAAAAGTATTGAATACAAATATTAATGCGTTGACAGAGACATATTCCTTAATTAAGGAAGAAGACGTCGACAAGGCGATTAATATGCTTCATGAAGCCAGAATGATTTACTTTTTTGGTGTAGGGGCAAGTATGCTGACGGCTATGAAAGCTATGAATAAGTTCTTACGTATAGAGAATAAAGTGTTTTGCATTCAGGACAGCCATATGCAATCCATGATGGCAGCTACAATGACCAGTGATGATGTGGCTGTATTGTTTTCTTATTCTGGTGCAACGAAGGATACCATTCATGTTGCACAACTTGCGAAAAAAGCAGGTGCAAAAACCATTTGCATTACCAGGTTTATTAAATCCCCCCTCAGTTCTTATGCGGATCTTACTCTTCTTTCAGGAGCCAATGAGGGACCACTTCAGGGGGGATCTACTTCAGCAGAAATCAGCCAGTTGTTTTTAATTGACCTTCTATATACAGAGTATTACAGACGTTATTTTGAGCATTGCAGTGCAAATAATGAAAAGACCAGTGCATCCGTCCTGGAAAAACTGTGTTAATCTGAATGTGTTTGTATTAATGAATTAGGAATAATGAAAAGCAAATGAAAAGCGAGCAGGTTATATTGTTTTTAACCTGCTCGCTTTTTGCTATCGAGCATTTTTATGAGATTAAATTATAGTAGGTATGAGTTGAGCGAGGGCTGTAGCCAAGGCTTCATGCCCTTCTTCATCCAGATGCATGTAATCAATTTTGTTGTATTGCTTTACTACTGTATTGGCGTCAAAATAATGAACACCCATCATTTCTGCAATTTTTGGATATTCTTCCCTCAGTTGATCTGATTTTTCTGCACATCCTTTTCCCATAGTAGCGTATACTGCAGTATTTTCATATTCTTTTTCGATACTTTTAGGAGTGACTACCAGGATATTCGGTTTTTTATTAGCCCAACAGTCCGTAGTTGCGATGGCTTTTGCAATCAGACGTTTTAAACCAAGGGCTATGCAGACAGCGGATACCCCGAAACGTTCTTTCGTGTCATTGGTACCGAGCATAATGATTAGTAAATCCACTGGGGCATGGCTCATCAGACAAGGGTAGATATAGGACAATCCTGATAATCCTTCATGAATAGGATCTTCAAAGCATGTGGTGCGTCCAGGCAGACCTTCTTCGAGGATAAGATAGTCCGGACCCAGTTTCTTGCTTAACAGGCATGTCCAGCGTTCATCTTCACTGAAGCGGCCGTTATCACTTGCCCGGTAACCGTAAGTGTTGGAATCCCCAAAACATACAATATGTTTTTTCATCGCATATCTCTCCTATCTTGGTTTATATATTATATATAGTATATGTAGTTACCGATCTGTTGTAATCATAGCATTCCAAACGTAGAAATGCAACAGAAAGTAAAAATTTCTTTCGAAAATATAGCTGTAATTGAAAATAAGTTTCACGCGTGATATGATAGAAAAAGAAAAAATCAGAAGGGGCCATGATTATGGAAGAAAAAATTAAAATCAATGTGCAAGGGCAGATGACTGGAGAAGCAGAATTGATTGCTTATGGTGGTGACTCAAAAGTCCGGGGAAAAAAACAGGGAGCTGTAATTGTATGCCCGGGAGGTGGTTATTGGCAGGTTGTATCAAAAGAAGGAGAACCAGTGGCCAGGCAGTTTGTGGCTATGGGATACAAAGCCTTCGTATTAAAATACAGTGTACTTCCCAATGGTTTTCCTGTTTCTCTTCTGGAACTTGCCAAAGCGGTTGCGATCGTAAGAGAAAAAGCCGATGATTGGGGAATAGATCCTGATAAGATTGTGGTATGCGGCTTTTCAGCAGGAGGACCTTTAGCCTGCAGTTTAGGAGTATTTTGGAATCGAGAATTTGTATGGGGAGCAATAGGTGTAAGTAGTAAAGAAATCATCAGACCGAATGGCATGATTTTGGGGTATCCGGTGATTACCTCTGGGGAATATGCTCATAATAAATTTGTAGAGAGATTATTTCAGTATCGGGGTGGAGCAAAAGTTGAGGATAAAAAATTGGTATCTTTAGAGAATCAGGTGGGAAGCCATACGCCAAAGGCATTTATATGGCAGACTTGTACGGATCAGGATGTTCCTGTCGAGAATAGTCTTTTACTGGCGAAAGCAATGCGGGAGTATGGTTTAAATGTAGAGTTGCATATTTTTCCCGATGGACCCCATGGACTTTCTCTGGCTACATCTGAAACTTCCGAAGGAAAAATAGAATTTGAGAATGCCCATTGCAGCATGTGGACAGAGCTGGTAGGACATTGGTTAAATAAGCTATAAAAATATGAAAAAAATTTCTTTTTAATATATTGACTAGAAAATATATTTTTACTATAATTATAATTAAGATATTACTCTGTTTGTCAATCATGCAGGGGAATATAAAATTAGAAATACTGTTTAGTGAAAGTAAATTCGCTTGGGCGGAGAAGGGTAGGTAATGAAGAATGAGAGATCTTGCAAAGTATCAGGGAATTATTCCTGCGTTTTATGCGTGCTATGATGAAAATGGAAAAGTAAGTAGAGAACGTACAAAAGCGCTGGCTCTTCACCTGCTTAAAAAGGGTGTAAAAGGCGTGTATGTTGGTGGTTCTTCAGGAGAATGTATTTACCAGGGAGTACAGGAAAGAAAAGAGATTTTAGAAGCTGTGATGGAGGTAGCTAAGGGAAAGATGACTGTGATTGCCCATGTGGCATGTAACAATACAGCTGACAGCTGTGAACTTGCTGCTCATGCAGAAAGCTTAGGTGTTGATGCCATTGCCTCAATTCCGCCTATCTATTTCCGCTTACCTGACCATGCGATTGCGCAGTATTGGAATGACATTTCAGCCGCTGCTCCAAATACAGATTTTATTATTTACAATATTCCACAGTTGGCAGGCGTAGCGCTTACATTGCCTTTATTTAAAGAAATGCTTAAGAATCCAAGAGTCGTTGGAGTAAAGAATAGCTCCATGCCTGTGCAGGATATTCAGATATTTAAGATGGCGGGCGGGGAGGATCATGTTGTATTTAACGGACCGGATGAACAACTGATTAGCGGACTTGCTATGGGTGCCGATGGAGGTATTGGGGGAACCTATGGGGTTATGCCCGAACTCTATATCAAAATGTTTGATTTATGTAAAGCCGGAGATTATACAACAGCAAGAAACATTCAAAACGATGTGGATAAAATCATTTATGCAATGTGTGAATGTAAAGGCAATTTATACGCTGTTATGAAAGAAATTATCAAGCTTCGAGAAGGCCTGGATATAGGCAGTGTAAGAAAACCTTTGGCAGCTTTAGTACCTGAAGATGCCCCCCAGGTGAATAAATGCAAAGTTATGATTGATGAAGCTATTGCTAAGTATTGCTAAGTAGATGTCCCATTTATTTGTCGGCCAGACTCAGAATTGATTTTTGATTATGGGCTAATCATCGGAGAGAAGAGGAGAAAATACAGTGACTAATCAAGAGATAATGGATCAAATAAGGGGTAAATTGATTGTTTCGTGTCAGGCTTTAAAGCATGAGCCTTTATACAGTTCCTATATTATGGGACGAATGGCATATGCGGCGATGCTTGGAGGAGCTGCTGGAATCAGAGCAAATACAGTGGAAGATATTATTGAAATCAAGAAAAATGTCAATCTTCCTGTTATAGGAATTATAAAGCAGGTATATGATGGATATGATGTGTTCATCACACCTACCATGAAGGAAGTGGATTCTTTGGTTGCCTGTGGATGTGAAATTATTGCAATAGATGCAACCAGAAGACCAAGACCGGACGGATTAACATTAGATGAGTTTTTTAATGAAGTAAAGAAGAAATATCCGAATCAATTATTCATGGCAGATTGCTCAGATTTTGATGAAGGTATGCATGCAGCTGAACTAGGGTTTGACTTTATAGGAACAACCTTAAGTGGCTATACGGAATACACCATGGGAAGAGAGCTTCCGGATGTGACTTTAATTAAAAGGCTTGCAGAGGAATGTGATAAACCTGTCATCGCAGAGGGCGGTATATGGTATCCAGAGGATTTGGAAAAAGTTTTACTTGCCGGAGCATATGCAGCAGTAATTGGAACCGCAATTACCAGACCAATGGATATAACCAAACATTTTGTAAAAGCTATAGAGAAATATTATGTAAAATAAGTTCCAAGCATGACAATCAATTGATGACAGCTTCTGAGTTTTTAGGTACTGATTTAACAGTATCCCAATATTCCGGAAGTCTTGCACAAAACATTACAGCAACGAATGTTAAGTGCAAAAAAGGATAGAAGGCTACCGTATAGAATTGGGAGATCCAATATATACGGTAGCTTTTTTGTATGTACAAGTATTGGAAAGAAACTGTGATGGAGTAAACTAAATTTGCTTCTTTAGGTTATTGCAGGATCAACGGGAAAAATCTAAGGGATAGAGGTGGATGTATGCAAAGCAAAACACAGCCTGAAGGTATGAAAATTGTCGTGCTGGATATCGGAGGAACATCAATAAAATCCGGGATATTCCATAACGGTTTTCTTACTGAATTAAAAGAAACGGATACGAATGCATCCAAGGGCGGCGAATTTGTAATGTATAGTGCTAAGGAGATTATAAGAAGTTATGGAGAATTTGATGGAATAGGTATTAGTACAGCAGGACAAGTAGATTTTGAAAAAGGAATGATTCGCTATGCCAATAAAAACATTCCAGGTTATACAGGGATGAAGATTAGAGATATATTGGAAAGTGAATTTCATGTACCAGTAGTGGTAGAAAATGACGTGAATGCAGCAGCAATTGGTGAAGCATACTGCGGTGCCGGAAAGGGGTACCAGGATTTTCTCTGTCTTACTTATGGAACCGGTGTGGGCGGAGCTATAGTAATAAACAATGAAATTTATAGAGGAAGCACATTTTCAGCAGGTGAAATGGGGGCAATGATTATCCATCCTGAGGACAGAAATGCTGCAGAAGATATGTACAGTGGGTGTTATGAAAAATATGCCTCCACTACTGCTTTGGTTCGGAAGGTAATGGGGGTTGATTCATCTCTTTGTAATGGCAGAAAAATATTTGCTGCTCTTGACAGAAAAGAGGTTAGAGAGGCAGTTGATGAGTGGATCAAGGAAATTGCCTTTGGGCTAGTCTCACTCATCCATATTATGAATCCTTCTTGTGTTATTCTTGGGGGAGGTGTTATGGAGCAGGAGTATATTTTAGAAAAAGTAAAAGAAAATGTAATGGACAATATCATGGAAAGTTATAGGCATGTAGTCATTCATAAGACAACGCTGGGAAACAAAGCAGGAATGTATGGGGCTGCTGCTCTTTTTATGAAGTTGTGCATCAATAAAGCTAGATATTAACAATAGTAAAAATAATTAAGGATATCCAAAAATATTTTAAATATTATTACCAACATATCTGTTATAATAGAGAAATATTACGGAAGAATGTCGAAAAAAGTAAAAGAAAAAATAATTTTTTAATAAGAAATTAACAAAAATAATTTTCTTTATTATAATAGAGTCATAATCATAAATGCACAGCTGAGTAACAAAAGTAATTCACGATGTTGTCGCATTAAACAATGGGAGGATATGCGTATGAAATTTAAAAAGATCCTATCAATGGGGTTGGCACTAGCTTTGGCTGTATCTGTAACTGCCTGTGGTTCAGGAAATTCTAAGTCAGAAACTAGTAACACTGAAACACCTGCAGCGGAAGTTGCAGATACTGGGAATGCTTCAGATCCGAATGTTCTTTACAGCAACGGTGGTCCTACAGAATTTTTTGAAACGCCTTGGTTAAATCCTGGAACTTATATGTATAATAAGGTCCTCTACAGTCGATTGATATTTGCGGATGAAAATCTTACACCGATCAGCGGAGAAGGGGATTTAGCACAGTTCTATGAAATGAGTGAAGACGGAAAGACATTAACTTTTGTTTTAAGAGATGGGATCACATGGCATGATGGTGAACCAATTACTGCGGAAGAAATTCAATGGAATATTGAATATGCATTAAAGACAACGGTATTAAATTCTGTATTTCGTTCTACTTTTGAAGCAATTGAAGGAGCAAAAGCTTATCTTGACGGAAGTGCAGAACACATTAGCGGAATTGCTGTGGATGGAAATAAAATTACCCTTACTTTCGCAACAGTAGCTCCGGATGCATTGCTTACTTTTACACAGTTTGCACCACTTCCACAAAAATATTTAAAAGATACAGATCCGATCACTTTACAGCAGGCAAGTTTCTTCCAAAGTCCAGTTGGTTCTGGTCCATTTATGATTGATGAAGTTCAAATGAATAACTATACAATCTTAAAGCCTTTTGAAAATTACTATGGTGGAAAAGCTGAGTTTTCAATTCATCTGAATCCAAGTGCAGGGGACAGCGATCCTAACCTTGTAACCAATGCTAAAGCAGGAAAATTAGATTATGCTTACACTAAAAACATTGCTGATGTCAGAGCTTTAGAAGGTGCTCAGGGAATTAATATTGAAACCGTTAATGTACGTTATACACGTCTTTTCTACATGAATAAATTCAATAAAAAAGATGGATCAGCTTCACCGCTGGCAGATCAGAGAGTACGTCAGGCAATTGCCTACGCCCTTGATATGGACAGCATCCTCCAGGGTGTTTTTGATGGCGCGGCTCTGCCGGCAAACAGCTTAACTCCAGATGGTGCCGACAAAGTGGATGGATTGAATGATTATAAGTATGATCCTGAAAAAGCAAAACAACTTTTAAAAGAAGCAAATTGGAATCCTAATACAGAACTGGATGTTGTTTATTACTACACAGATCAGGGCACTCAAGACTTAATGGCAATTATTCAGCAGTATCTGGCTGAAGTAGGTATTAAGATGAACGCTCGTTTAGTTGAAGGAGATCTCGCGACAATTTTATGGAAAGCACCTGAAGATCCGGTTAATGGACCTAGCGCAGTTGATTGGGATATGTGTTATGCTGCAAATGCGGCTTTGTCCTTACATGAATACTATGACAGATATGCAACAGGATATTCGATTAACTCCCATACACCAAGTGATCCGACACTGGATGCGTTGATTGCAGCAACAAACTCATCCGTTGATGCTGAGGCACAAAAGCAGGCATTCTTCAAGTTACAAAAATATGAAAATGAAACCTTGTTTGCATTACCATTGTATTATCAACCAATCTTCCTGATTGTTAGCGATAAAATAGAATCAGGCTTAGATGCGATTGGTAATCCACAGTTCAACTACAAATGGAATATTCAAAATTGGAAATTAAAATAATGTAGTTTGATTTGCTGTACAAAGAATATATCTTACGCCGGAAAACTCAGAAAACACGCAAATATAGTGCTCATAGCTTGAGTTTTCCGGCGTTTATATTAGGTTCAATAGAGGTGAAAAGATGATTAAGTATACTATTAAAAAAATACTGGGTATGATCCCAATGTTATTGATCATTACATTTATAATCTACTGGCTTTTGGATATGACACCGGGAGATCCTATTTCTTATTTGATGGATCCTGAAGCCTTGGCGAGACTTAGTGAAGAACAGATTGCTGCGTTACGCATGCAATATGGTTTGGATGCACCTTTTATTGTTCGTTATTTTAAATGGCTGGGACGTATTCTTCAGGGAGATTTCGGATATAGTTCTTCCAGTGGTGTTCCAGTTATTAAGATTATGGCAGAACGTCTTCCGGCAACCCTTGAGCTGGCTGTAGCGGCTCTACTGATTTCTACAGTTTTAGGAAGTTTCTTAGGGGTTTTGGGTGCAATTAAAAAAGGAAGTATCAGTGACAATGTGCTTACAGTAGCTGGAATGATCGGCGTTTCCATTCCACAGTTTTTCTTTGGGGTATGTGCGATTTTAATTTTTGCATTGAAACTTCAATGGCTTCCGGTTGGAGGCAGGACGGACCCGTCGGTGGTTCATTTTATTGACCGTATTAAATATTTGATTCTACCTGCATCTGTACTTGGAATATCGATGACAGCAGGTGTGATGCGTTATGCCAGAAGCAGTATGTTGGATACAATGAATAAGGATTATATAAAAACTGCCAGAAGTAAGGGACTTCCTGAATGGCGTGTTAACCTTATTCACGGGTTTAGAGTATCACTAACTCCGGTTATTGTTTTGATTGGATTTCGTCTTCCATCCCTTATTGCCGGTTCAGTTGTAATTGAGACAGTATTCCAGTGGCCTGGAATTGGCAGTGCATTTAATTCAGCAGTGCGTTCTCAGAATTATAATCTGGTTATGATGCTGGCATTACTGTTTGTATTCATGACACTGTTTGCAAGTACTTTGGTAGATATTCTTACTGCGGCACTTGATCCACGTGTTAAGTTGAACGGTTGAGGAGGAAAGGAATAATGTTTTCAATGTCAAAAAATGAGCGATTACATCGCAAGTTTGATAAAATACGCCAGATGGAGGAATCTGGGCAATTAAGAAATAAAAAGCAGGGGAATCGTACACTCCGTAAACTACTAAACAATCGTTTAGCTGTATTTGGCGGCGTTATTTTCCTTATTATTGTATTGGCATGTATCTTTGCACCTCTTTTGACAGATTATTCACCAAAGATGGTAGACATGAAGGCGATTTTAAAAGCACCATCGATGGAGCATTTATTTGGAACAGATAAAATTGGAAGAGATATTTTTTCCAGAGTCTTATATGGTGGAAGAATGTCCATTGCGATTGGTTTTGGCAGTGCTTTGGGATGTGCTGCAATAGGTGTATTATTGGGGTGTTATAGTGCATACCGTGGTGGATTCTTTGACAGCCTCATGGTTCGTATTTCAGAAATCTTTATGTCTATTCCCCAATTAATCCTGGTGTTGATGCTGGTGTCTATTTTGGGGCAAAGTGCAAAAAATATCGTAATTATTTTTATTATATGCGGTTGGGGTTCCAGTTTCCGTATGGCGCGATCAAAGGTATTATCCATTCGTGAAGAGGAATATGTTCAGTCTTTAAAAGTATTTGGGCTTAATCCATTTATTATATGTTACAAACATATTCTTCCTAATGCGCTTGGTCCTATTATTGTAAATTTAACATTAAGTACCGCTATGTTCATTCTTGAAGAGGCTGCGTTAAGCTTTCTTGGCTTAGGGGTTTCGCTGGAAGTTCCCACATGGGGAAATATTTTAAATGCGGCACAGGATATTTATACGCTGCAGAACAACTGGTGGATGTGGCTACCTACAGGTATTGTGGTTTCCCTTTTTGTTATGAGCATTAACTTTATTGGCGATGGTATCAGGGATACTACAGATCCAACGATGCAAGGTTAGGAGGACAGAAAATGAGTGATAATGTTGTAATTTCCGTTAGAAATTTAAAAACTTATTTTTATACAAATGAGAGATGCAATAAAGCACTTAATGGCGTATCCATGGATATCAAAAGTGGGAAAACCTTATGTATCGTTGGTGAATCTGGTTGCGGTAAGAGTGTAACTGCAACATCAATCATGCAACTACTTCCAAAACTTTCCCGAATTGAAGAAGGAGAAATTATTTATCACAGTGGCGATGAACGAGGGGATATTCCTATTCATAAGCTGGATCGAAACAGCAAAGAAATGAGAGAACTTCGTGGAAAAGATATTGCCATGATTTTTCAGGATCCAATGACTGCACTTAATCCTGTATACACCATTGGATGGCAAATTACTGAAATGATGCAGGCTCACGAGAAAATATCAAAGAAAGATGCGAGACACTCTATATTGCAATTATTAAAGGATATGGGTATTCCTGTTCCCCATAAGAGAATAGATCAATATCCTCATGAATTTTCCGGAGGAATGAGACAAAGAGCTATGATTGCCATGGCAATGAGCTGCAAACCTAAAGTATTGATTGCAGACGAACCTACTACTGCATTAGACGTTACCATTCAGGCACAAATATTTGAATTAATGAATCATCTAAAGAAAAATTATAATACAGCAATTATGCTGATTACCCACGATATGGGCGTGGTAAGTGAGTTGGCTGATGACGTGGCTGTAATGTATATGGGGAATATTATTGAAAGTGGAACAGCAGAAGAAGTATTAGAACATCCATCCCATCCATATACACAAGGGTTACTAAAGTCTATCCCGGTTCTGGGAAAAGGATCAAATCAAGATATTCAGCCAATCAAAGGTTCAACGCCAGATCCATACAACAGACCTAGTGGATGTCAGTTTGCCCCAAGATGTGAGTTTGCGACGGAAGGCTGCACAAAGGCAATGCCGGATGAAGTTATGCTGGATGGTACGCATATGGTACGCTGCAGAAGATATCAGGAGGTAAGTAAGGATGACAAATAAAGAAAAGCAACCCTTATTGACAATAAAAGGCTTACAGACATTTTTCCCTGTAAAAGGCGGAACTTTTGGCAAAACCACAAGTTATGTACAGGCGGTAAACAATATTGATTTGACCGTGTACAAAGGCGAGACTTTAGGATTGGTTGGAGAGTCCGGATGTGGTAAGACCACCTTGGGAAAGACTATTCTGCAGTTGTACAAGCCTACAGCTGGTGAAATGATCTATGAATTTGAGGATGGGCCAAGGAATCTGGCGACACTTAATAAAAAAGAGATGGATTTGGCAAGACAAAAGATTCAGATCGTCTTTCAGGATCCACAGTCCTCTTTAAATCCTTCTTTTACCATTTATCAGTCCCTTTCAGATCCTTTAAAGAAATTCGGCGTGAAAACAAAGGAAGAACGTCAGAAAATCATTGGAGACCTTTTAGAAGCTGTAAACATGAGACGGGAATACATGCATCGTTATCCTCATGAATTTTCCGGCGGACAGCGCCAAAGAATAGGGATTGCCAGAGCCCTTTGTGTAAATCCCGAATTAGTGATTTGCGATGAAGCTGTAAGTGCATTGGACGTATCCATTCAGGCACAGGTGTTAAACTTGTTAAAGAAATTAAAAGAAGAAAGAAACCTGACCTATATCTTTATTACCCATGACTTAAGTGTGGTAGAGTATATCAGTGACCGAATAGCTGTTATGTATTTGGGACGTATTGTAGAATTATCCGATGCGGATGAACTCTATAAGCATACCATTCATCCCTATACTCAGGCTCTTTTATCCGCAATTCCTGTGGCAGACAGAAAACAGAAAAGGGAAAGGATTGTATTAAAAGGGGATGTTCCCTCTCCTATGAATCCACCAAGTGGCTGTCATTTTCATGGACGCTGTTCGCAATGTCAGGAAATTTGCAAGACAAAGGTTCCAGAACTTAAACGTTATGAGATTGATGGTAAAGAGCATTATGTTGCTTGTCATTTTGCCGAGGAGATTATAAAAAATGTTACCAAAAAAGACATTTAAGACTGATGTGGTTGTAATGGGGGCCGGACTGGCAGGTATTACTGCTGCCATATGGGCAACAAAAAAAGGTGCCAAAGTAATGATCCTTAGCAGCAGTATCATAGGGTCTGGTTCCAGCTTTTACCCTGGAACATGGGGATTGGGCTTAATTGGTCCTGAGAATAAAGAAGATGAAAAGAATTTGTTAGACACTATTTTACAGGTGGGAGAGGGGATGGCAGATCCCAAGTTAGCATTCGTTTTAGTTCAAGGGATTGATGATGCCATTTATGATTTAAAAGCTTTGGGTATTCCTTTAAAAGAAGCTGTTCAAAAAAATGAAAAAGAATTTATTCCATGTTTTGACCATAAGAAGAGGAACTGGCACGGGATTGTTAAAGAAAGTGCCCGAAGAATCCTACAGCAGGAATTAAATCGATTAGGCGTCAAAGAATTTACTCAAACCACTGTAACGGATATTATTATTAATGATGGAAGGGTATCTGGAGTCACTGCCATCCAAAGGCAGAAGGAAGCAGATACCCTTTTAACCATAGGTTGCACCAGCGTTATTATAGCCAGCGGAGGGTTAGGAGGATTATTTAAGTATCGGCTTAATACCTCTGATGTAAAAGGTATGGGCCAATATCTTGCTTTTAAGGCCGGAGCCTCTTTAATGAATCTGGAATTTATGCAGATCATGCCGGGTTTTATTGATCCGGCACCTAAAACCATATTCAATGAAAAAGTGTTTCGCTACAGTGAATTTCATCATGCTGTGACTGGAAAATCTATTTTTGAAGATTGGAGTAAAGAGAAACTGGATGAACGGTTGGAGATTCGTTCTACCCATGGACCTTTTACCTGTCGTTTAGGATGTGAAGGGGTGGATATTCGTTTATATAGGGAATTTCTTAAAGGAGAATCAAATGTCCGACTATCCTATAAGGAAGAGTTGAAGGAAAACCAGCCGGAGTTTGTTAAGATATATTTTGAATGGCTTAAAAAAGAAAAGAACTTAACAATGGATGACCCAGTGTATTTAGGGATCTTTGCTCATGCTTCCAATGGTGGTATCTATATTGATGCTTATGGGAGAACAGGGGTAGAGGGCTTGTTTGCCTGTGGAGAAGCTACCGGTGGCATGCATGGAGCGGACCGCATAGGTGGATTGTCAACGGCTAATGCCCTGGTATTTGGCAAAATTGCAGGATGCAGTGCAGCTGAGTATAGTAAGGGGCATCAGCCTGTTATACCGAATGAAAATGGAACATTGACCTGTGTTCCTGGAGCCGATAAGTTGATCGAGAAAATACGTATGTTGAATTTTGAAACTGCCATGGTTGCCAGAGAAGAAAAACTGACTCTTCATGCTCTAGAGCAAATAAGTGAAATAAAGAATAAAGCAGAGAAAAGTCGTTTTGCATTACAGCAAAATGAAATAACCGGGAAACATTATGTGAAAACACGGGAACTGGAAGCAGCCATTACTTTATCGGAGGCTATGCTTCAAGGGATTCTTTTACGAAAAGAAAGCAGGGGATCCCATTATAGAGTGGATTACCCCATAAAAAATCATAATATGGCAAAACCTATTATAAGTACCCTAAAAGAAGGGAAAATCATTCAAACATTTTTGAAATAGTGGTTTCTGCTTAAGGCAGAGAAAGGAGAAAAAATGATTTATTCAAAGATGAAATATATCGAGACTTATCGAGGCATTCATCCAAATTTGGATAAGGCTATTGATTTCTTATTGGAAACGGATTTAAAGACTCTTTCATTGGGACGCAATGAAGTAGATGGCGATAAGGTATTTATCAACCGTTTTAATTATCAAACAATACCGATAGAGGAGGGGGCTTTTGAAGCTCATGAGAAATATTTAGATATTCATTTGTTGATATCAGGGAAAGAACGCATTGCTATCAGCGATATGAGTTGCATGACAATTAAATCTAAAGATACAATAAAAGATGGTATTGACTGTGAAGGACCCATCGATCAATTGATCTTTATGGAGCCAGGAGACGTATTGATTGCATTTCCCCATGATGCCCATATGGTAAAGCTTGAGTCATCTGGCATTTGCGAAGTAGAAAAAGTAGTAGTCAAGGTACTTTGGAAGTAGTTTTTATAAGAGGTAAAATGTTTTTAACCCAATAAGGTATATAAGTAAAGAGAACCCCTACGGCTAGTTGAATTGAATCGTAGGGGTTCTCTTCATGTAACATAGGAAGTAATTTATGATTGAAATGCTATAAAAGATCAAGTAAATAATAAATCAGATCCTTATCATTAAAGGAAATTTGCAAAAATAGAAGCACCTATAACGGTGATTAATCCGGTTACTGCTATGGAGAGACTACTCATTGCACCTTCGATTTCTCCCAGCTCCATTGCTTTAGCTGTACCTATGGCGTGGGAAGCTGAACCGATGGCGATTCCTTTTGCAATGGAGTCTTTTATACGAAAAATTTTAAATACTGTTTCGGCGATGACATTTCCTAAGATACCGGTTATGATAATAACTGCAACGGTGATGGTTACCATTCCGCCTAATTCTTCTGAGATCCCCATACCGATGGCAGTTGTAACGGATTTGGGGAGCAATGTTACATATTCTTTATGGTCAAGGCCAAAAAGAAGAGATAAAAAGAGTACGCAAGAAAGGCTGGTGATGACACCGGATAGAATACCCACCATAATGGCTTTTAGGTTCTTTTTCAGCAACTCCAGTTGTTCATACAAGGGTATGGCCAGACATACCGTTGCAGGGGTAAGAAGATAGCTTAAATACTTTGCTCCTGCGTAATAGCTTTCATAATCAACATTTAGAAGGAAAAGAAGGAGCATCACTGCTCCAACAGAAATGAGCAGAGGATTAAATAAGGCAAATTTAAACTTCTTTTTTAATACAACACCAAGTTCATAACAAGCAATACTAATCAGGACACCAAAATATGTTGAGTTATATAACAATTCTTTCATGTTCTCACCTATTATTTTTATGAATTACAAACTGTGTTACTCGTCCAACAACACCCATTACCATAATTGTAGAAACGACTGTAATGACGACAACAGGAAAGAAAAAGGCGCTTAATTCATTCCATGAGGTAAGCAGTCCAACCGCTGCTGGAATGAACAGCATTGGCATGATATGAATAAGAAAGCTGCCAGTTTCCCGAACAGAGTCCAGTGAAATGATCTTAAATTTTAAGGCAGCGAGCATGAGTACAAGTCCATAGATACTGGCAGGTACCGGCAGGGGAATCAGGTATTTTAATACTTCCCCGAGAAAAGTAAAGACCAGTATAATTCCAAATTGCATCATATATTTCATGCGAAAGCTCCATTCTACCGTCTTGAGATTTGAAAGAGTTTATATTAAGGGATTGGTTAACTAATTCATTTTTATATAATCGTTTCATAACTCATTCATCATACCATTAGATGCTTTAAATTTCAATGACGGAAAATATTTTTTTGTAATAATTCATATCAAAAATTAAATTTTTTATGGATAACGAAATTGGCTTTGAGGGCATGCAAGTATATACCTAAAGCCTTTTGATTAGATGAATATCAATCAGGCATTTAGATTGAGAAATAAAGAAGTAAGTATTATAGAGAATTTATGATAAATTGTATAACTTAAGTAGAGTAATTGCAATCACCGATTTATTTCCAAAAATTATTTGATGAGTTACTATATAGGTGAGGTGATACAATATGATTTTTTCTGAAAAACTACAATTGTTAAGGAAAAATAAAGGCTATACACAAGAAGAACTTGCCCAGAGACTCAATGTATCTAGGCAGGCAGTGGCAAAATGGGAAGCTGGTCATGTCTATCCGGATATCATGAATTTGATTCAAATCAGTAACTTGATGAATGTGACAGTTGATTATCTTGTAAAAGATCAGGAGTGTTCAGTAAAACCCATTTCCACAGAATTTAACGACATCGATGAAATAATTGATTTCAGACTTGAAGCAAACATGAATACATATGCTGCATTTATGAATGAAACGGACTCTACAAGACTGGATTCTCATGATTTCAGATATGCTCGAGATCCTTTTGTATACCATGACACATATGTTGGAGCGGAACAGTTTGCTGGACAAGAAGCGATTTGGAAAAATGGCAAATCGGTATATGCGATGAATTATATTGGCAGAGTGCTCGGTGAGAAGTTTAGTGGAAATTTCCATAAAGAAGCACTTAGAAAGGCTGATCATCAAATGCCCTATAGAGGCCCTGAATATTATCAATCGGGTGAATATGTTTACAAATCAAAAGTATCCGGAGATTTTTCGTGGTTTCAGGGATATGAGGAAATATATTGGATGAACGAAAAAGTATATGAGTGTTATTTTCATGGTGGATTAATGTATTAACTTTCAAAGCCATTAACATTGCGTTACATTTAATCGATATTGATAATGAATTTGAGCCTTAATAATAATCTTAGAGGGCATTACAGAAAATGTTGCTTTCAGAACCTTTGACATACTTATGGAAAGTATATCAAAGGTTTATTTTTGTAAAAGATTTCGTTTAATTTCTAGAATCTTGCTGGTATAAATATATTATATTATTTAGATATAATAATTCAGATAAAGTTCAGATAATCAACAAATACACTTCAGTTTACTGATATAGAATAAGGTCATTCAAAAGAAAAGGAGTGACAAAAAGATGAAAAAACCCAGAGGCAGACATGAGCTTAAGCATTATATAAACTATGCTGACATATTAGAGCTTAGATCAAGACTTCCATATGTGGCAAGTCTCGATCAAAACTCGGAAGGGGAAAAAGGCTATCGGGTAAAAAGCCTCTACTTTGACAACTACAATGATCAAGCGTTGAAGGAAAAAATTGATGGGGTTAACGAGCGAGAAAAGTTTCGCATACGGCTTTATAACGATGACACATCCTTTATCCGGCTTGAAAAAAAGAGTAAAATAAGTGGTATTTGTTTTAAGGAGAGTGCGCTTATAACGGCTGAGGAGTGCGAACGCTTGCTGGACGGTGATTTCGTTGTTCTGAAAGAAAATGGTAGCCCTTTGTGTATGGAGTTATATGCCAAAATGCATTATCAGCAGCTGCGCCCCAAAAATATCGTAGATTATCAACGGGAGGCTTTTGTTTACCCTATGGGGAATGTACGGGTTACCTTGGATTATGACATTCGTACAAGCAACAATGTAAAAGACTTCTTAAAGCCTGAACCTGTTCCCATACCAATTCCGGGAGTTTATATTCTCGAAGTGAAATATGATGACTATTTACCAGAAATTATTCGTGGTGCAGTATCTCTTTCCAACAGGAGAAGTACTTCATTTTCTAAATATGCAGTAACAAGAATTGTATAATTGGGAGGTATGTAAGATGACATTTAATGATATTTTTAAGTCCAGTTTCTTAGAAAAGGCAGTAGAATTTTCAGTTTCAGATGTAGTCATTGCAATGTTAATAAGTTTTGCAATTGGATTATTTATTTTCTATGTGTATAAAAAGACATTTGCCGGTGTAATGTATTCTTCATCCTTTGGCGTTTCCATTATGGCTATGACTTTGATTACAACTCTGATCATTCTTGCAGTAACGTCCAATATTGTATTGTCCCTGGGTATGGTAGGTGCGCTGTCCATTGTTCGTTTCAGAACTGCTGTTAAAGAACCTTTGGATATTGCGTTTTTGTTCTGGGCAATTTCAGCAGGAATTGTTGTAGGTGCAGGGTTGATTCCTATGGCAGTGATTGGATCCGTTTTCATTGGTATCATTCTTATGGTATTTGTGAACAAGAAAAGCACCGATACTCCATATATTGTAGTACTTAATCTTGTCAGTGATGAAGCTGAAAATGCGGCAATGATATTGATAAAAGAAAAAACTAAAAAGAGCTTAGTAAAAGCAAAAACAGTGAATAAAAACGGTATCGAACTTACGATTGAAGTAAGACTTTTGGATATGTCTGCAAAGCTTCTTAATGAATTACTAAATATCAATGGTGTGATCAATGCTTGTCTTGTAAGTTACAATGGTGATTATACCGCTTAAGCAGATTAAGATTCGAGGTGAAAGCATGATACAAAGTAGAAAAATCAATATAATTGTTGCGATAGCCGTGGTTTTCGCCTTGATTACAAGTATTTTACTAGTGGCAATAGGAAATATGTATAATAAAAACGGCGGTATAAAAACCGAGCCGGAATACGCAACTAAAATTTTTGGATCAGATATTATTTCGATAGAGATTATTGCAGAAGAAGATGATTGGCAGGAAATGCTGGTCAATGCCATGAGCGAACAATATATTATGGTCGATGTGGTTGTGAATGGATCAAAATTTGAAAATGTAGGTATTCGTCCCAAAGGAAATTCCAGTTTAACTCAGGTAGCTGGTTCCGACAGTGACAGGTATAGTTTTCGTATCCAATTTGATGAATACATCAAAGGTCAGACCTGTTTTGGATTAGATAGTCTTGTAATCAATAATATGATTGGCGACAATACTTACATGAAAGAATACGTCTCTTATGATTTAATGAAAGAAATAGGTGTAGCTGCACCATACTTTGGGTTTGCGGATATTAAAGTGAATGGCAACGCCTGGGGCTTATATCTTGCTGTAGAAACTTATGGTGACAGCTATGAAGAAAGAACTTTCGGTACAACCATTGGCATGATGTACAATGTAAAAAGCATGGAGATGGGCGGAGGCGATCAAGGTGGGCAGCCACAGCTAAACCTGGGAGCCAAGACAACTTCTTCTGCTACCACAGAAGCTCATGTGCAAAACGAGAACAGATTGATGGAACGACCAAATGGTGTTAGGCCTTTGAATAGAGGTCCTATGGGCCGCAGAGGAAGCAATGGCGGCAGTCTGGAATATGCAACGGATGATGTTTCCTCATACAGCGCAATCTTTAGCAATGTTGTAGGTAAAGGTACCGAAAATGATTTTAAGCGTGTAATTAAGGCATTAAAGGCATTGTCTGAAGGGAAAGATTTGGAGACTTATTTTGAGGTAGACAAAATCCTAAGGTATCTTGCAGCTCATACCACCGTGGTCAATCTTGACAGTTATTCATCCAGTATGGCACAAAATTATTACCTTTATGAAAACAATGGTAAGGTTACAGTTTTGCCGTGGGACTATAACCTGGCATGGGGAGGATTTCAAAGTGGAAATGCTTCTTCTGTAATTAATTTCCCAATAGACACCCCTGTAAGTGGTGTGGAAATGAGTTCGCGCCCTTTGATCAACCAGTTGCTTACTAATCCGGAGTATCGGGAAAAATATCATACTTATCTGCAGGAATTAATGACTAACTATTTTGCAGACGGAAAATGGGAAGCAAAGATTGAACAGCTGGATGCGCTTATTTCTGATTATGTTCAAAACGATCAGACAGCTTTTTGCACTTTTGAAGAATACAAAACAGCTGTTGAAACATTTAAAACTCTTGGTAATTTGCGCTATCAAAGCATACAAGGGCAGCTTAATGGTAGCATCCCGTCTACAACCGAGGAGCAAAGTGCAAATCCCGAAAAACTTATTTCAGCTGGAGACTTGCGACTTTCTTCGCTGGGCAGTATGATGGGTGGCGGTCCCGGTGAAAGAAGAGTACGCTCAAATAGTAAAAGCAATTCCACAGAAAGTGAAGTATTTAATCCTATGCAGGTGGGAAATATGCCTGATCCTGAAATCATGACTCAGGTAATGCAGATTATGGAGGAAGCAGGTGGAACGCAATTGCCTTTACCTTTTAGAGATCAAAGATCGCAAGATATAAATACTACTCAAAGCTTACTGATTTATTTAGGTCTATTTGCATTTCTTTTGCTTTCGACATTCCTGGTAGCAAAAAAGAAAAGAACTTATTAAAAGTGTTTTTAAAGGCTTAAATTCAGCTAGTTTGCATCTTAACTTTGATTACGGTAAAATATTTACACAGTTTTCTATAATTGATCTGTGGCAGTTTCGTATTTGCTACGCCTGCCACAGACAATTATTTTTAAACAGGAGGGTTGTCATGGCAAAAATACTGATTTGTGATGATGAAGAAGGGTTAAGAGCAGTTATAAAACGATATGCTTTGTTTGAAGGGCATGAAGTTTTCGAAGCCTGCAATGGAATGGAAGCAGTGGAGTTATGCAAAAAACAAACTTTTGATATTATTATAATGGATGTAATGATGCCGGAGCTTGATGGTTTTTCAGCGGTGAAGGAAATCCGCAAAACCTCAGATACTCCGGTTATTATGCTTTCTGCCCGCGGTGAGGAATATGATAAGATTTTAGGTTTTGAAGTGGGTGTGGATGACTATGTGGTAAAACCTTTTTCTTCAAAAGAGATTATGCTTAGAGTCAATGCTATATTAAGACGTGTAAAAATATCCCAGATTCCAAAAGAACAGGATGGTCATATCATTTTTGAAAAAGATGGTTTTTTGGCAGATTTGACTGCCTATAAAGTCTTTATTGACGGAGAGCAGGTAGATATGGCTCCAAAAGAATATGATCTCTTGTTTTTTTTGATCCGTAACAAAAATATTGCTGTACCAAGGGAAAAGATCCTTACCGAGGTGTGGGGCCATGATTATTTCGGTGATGATCGAACCCTTGATACTCATATGAAATTGCTTCGAAAGCATTTGGGACAATACGCAGGATTTATAACGACCATAAGAGGATTGGGGTATCGTTTTGATGGATAAATTAAAACTGAAATGGAAAGTTTTTATTTTTCTGCTGACATTTTGCGGATTTTTACTTTTTATTCTTTGGCTGTTTCAAATGGTTTTTTTAAATGATATGTATAAAATGATCAGACGGCATGAGCTTCATAAAGCAATGGCGCTAGTTGAAGAAAATATCAACAGTCCTGATCTGGATGAAATTCTGATTCGTCTAAATGCTGAAAAAAGTATTATGGTAGTGGCTACAAGAGAATTTGTCAAACCAACGAATCCAACGCCCGATGGTCCCAGAGGAATCCGTCCGGAAACCATTACAGAGACTAAAGAATTTACTTTGTCAAACGGAGAGCAGATTTCTCTTACTTTCCATGCGATGATTACACCCGTAAATGCAACGGTATCAACTTTACAGATGCAATTATATATTATTACTGCTATAATGATTTTGGCCTCTGTTGCCATTGCTCTTGTACTGTCAGATGTTATAGCAAAACCTCTTGTACATCTGAATGAAAGTGCTAAGAAATTGTCCAAAGGAAATTATAATGCAGATTTTAATGGAAGGGGATATTTAGAAGTAAAAGAACTTTCCGATAGCCTGAATGCTGCAGCAATTGAGCTTTCAAAGGTGGATGAACTGCGTAGAGAACTTATTGCAAATATTTCACATGACCTAAGGACACCTCTTGCTTTAATTTACAGTTATGCAGAAATGATGCAGGATTTTCCGGATGAGATCACTACGACACAATTACAGACTATTATGTCGGAGACCAAGAGGCTTACTTCTCTGGTTAATGATTTACTTGATGTGTCTAAATTGGAAACGGGTACGATGGAACTTCACATACGGGAATATAATCTCACTGAAAGTGTTGAGCAGACAGTGGAAAGGTTTTCTGAACTTTTAAGAAATGATGGTTATACTATTGAATTTGAACATTCAGAAGATGTGTATGTATTAGCAGATGAAGCCAAAATCACCCAGGCTTTATACAATCTGCTTACAAATGCTGTCAATTACAGCAGAGAGGACAAGTACATAATTGTAAAACAACTTAATTTGCAAAATAATGTGAGAATCGAAGTTCATGATCATGGAGATGGAATTGCTCCGGAAGATATTCCATATATTTGGGACAGATATTATAAAGTGGATAAAAAACACAAACGGGCAATCACAGGAACAGGCCTCGGACTTTCCATTGTTAAAAAGATTTTTGAACTTCATGGAGCAGAATACGGAGTGGAATCGGAATTCGGAAAAGGTTCTGTCTTCTGGTTTCGATTGGAATTAAGAGGATGAATTAGAGGAGGGACTTATGAAAATTTCAAAGAATGATGCACTGATATGGTTTGACTTTCTTTCACAACTGGATGAGGATGAAATCACGACGAAACATCAAGAGATTATTTATGCTACCTTTGCACAAATAGAGGCTGCAATTGATCATCGAAATGATCAGTTAATGTCCCAAATTAAGAATTTAAAAACTTTAGAAAACAGAACTTATTTTGTAGGCAATGAAAGCAAATTCCCGGGAGGATGTCGTTCTTGTCTTCTGGGTACGGGCTTAAGTGCCATCAGAAAAACGAATAAATGTAATATAGAGTGTAAGTTTTGCTACAATTATGGAGAATTAGACGATATTCCCCCTATTGGCGAAGACATGTGGGAGATCGGGGGAACCAAATTCTATGAAAAAGATATTGATTTGCTCCTTTCCATATACCAAAAGCCCACTGGCATTGCCTACGTTTATTTAGAGCCTTTCATGGAAATTGAAAAATACTATTCGGTAATTAAGAGGTTTAGCGATGCAGGCATTCACCAGCATTTATATACCAATGGTACTTTAGCTACAGAAGAGAACCTGAAAGCGTTGGGGGAAGCCGGTCTTAATGAAATTCGTTTCAATTTAGGCGCAACGAATTGCTCGGACAAAGTAATTGAAAACATGGGAACAGCGAAAGAATATATTAAAAGCGTGGGCATCGAAACCCCAATGACTCCTGAGTTTTTTAAAAGATTTTTTGAGAAAAAGCAAGCCATCCTGGACACAAAGCTGGATTTTATCAATTGCGCAGAATTGCATTTAAATGAAAACAATATTAATAATTACTATGGAGAAAATATGTATATATCCCGCCATGGTTATATCTCTCCCATATGGAGCAGGGAATTGACTTTGAAATTCATGAAAATTGCTGATGAGGAAAATTGGGATTTGGCAGTTCATGATTGCTCAAACTACACAAAGTTTGCCAGAGGTTTGAATTTAAGCAGTAAATCAGGTATGTGGTTTGGAGCCAGCAATTATGCCTGCGAGTTTTCAACAATTCCATACGAAATCTTTTTACCTATTTTAAGTGATGAGAGTTTCGAATTTTTAATGGAAGAAGAATTGCCGGATGAATATAAGCCGGAATTGATGGACTACTAAAAGAGATGATGATCCTATCACCTACCGATGTCAGTAATAAGGAACAAATTTTTGAATATCAATCTAAAATTATATAAAAGTTGTTTTTGCAATATGATATAATTTTTGTGTGGGAGGTGACCTTATTGAAAGTATTAAAAAAACGCTTTTAATTCTTTTTAGTGCTTGTTGTTTATGTACATCTGTATTTGCTCAAACTAAAATGAATGCTTCCCAACCTATAAAAGATACTGTCTTTAGGGTTTATGGCAATTGGGATGCGTGTGAAGACTTTATAGAAGAAAATAATATTATTTATCCTTTGAAGTGTGCTTCCCTTGTTGAAGACAAAGGTATCTCTTAATCCCCCTAACCCATTTGGACAATCACACACTAGTTTAGTAAAATAATACTAACAGGAGGTTGTCAAAAATGAGGTCAAAGCAAAA